>JAUNUA010000365.1 GCA_030538435.1 Brachybacterium sp. | reverse complement strand
CCCTCGGACCGCTCCCACCATCCCCGTACGCCCCAGCGGCACGGACCACCTGTCCCGGCTCATCGCCGAGGCGTCTTTCGTGCTGCACCGGGGGGAGGCGCGGCTGAGCGACCTCGCCGCCGAGTTCGGGGTGTCCGAGCAGCGCATCGTGGAGGACCTCCAGGTGCTGTTCCTGTGCGGTGACCTCGGTGCCGGCTGGGAGGACCTGATCGATGCCGAATGGGAGGAGGGTGTAGTGCGGGTCCGCAACGCCGACGCTCTACGCAGGCCTCTGCGGCTGACCGCGCCGGAGGCGACGGCGCTCCTCGCGGGTCTCGCGGCGCTGGAGACGGCCTCCGGGACGGATCCTCACATCGACTCCGCGAGAGGGGCCCTCCAGCACCTGCTCGCCGGGGACGATCTCGCCGGGAAGACGGCCGGTTCACCGGCACCGGTCACCACACCACCTGGGGAGGACGGAGCATCTACCCCATCGGACCCCGGGCCCACCGCGGCCCGCGGGGCCGAGGATCGCATTCGCGACGGACTGCGTGCTGCCCTCGCCGCCGACCGGGCGGTCACACTGCGCTACTCCCCACCGGACCGTGTCGGCACCTGGGTGCGCCGTGTCCACCCGATCGCCCTGGAGAACACCGGCGGCCGCGGGTACCTGCGCGCCCACGACCAGGACGCCGATGGTGAACGCACCTTCCGGCTGGACCGCATTGTCGAGCTGGTGGCGGATGACTCCCCCCGAGGACCGGACGAGCGCGCCCGCGCGGCAATGACGACCGGGCACCCCGCACCCGAGGAGGCGTGGGAACCCCCGGTGTGGCTGCGTCTCGAGCCGGCCGGGACCTGGGTCGCCGAGGAGTTCGACGCGGCCGAGGTCCGCGACCTCCCCACTGCCGGGAGCGGCATCCTCGCCCGGCTGGACGACCCCGTCCGTGAGGCGCTGATCGCCGCTGTGCTGGAGTCCGCGGGCGCCGCGGAGGTCCTGGCACCGAGCGGCCTCAGAGACCTGATCGTGACCCGTTCCCAGGACGCGGCACAGCGTCATCGGGATCCGGAGGCCGTAGACTGAGCTGTGCCCGTGGGCCGCGCTGACAGCGTCGACCCGGGCCCTGTCCGGACCCGCACGGTGTGGGACGATGGACTGTGCCGTCCGGGACGGCATTCAGACGGAAAGGACCAACCCCATGGGTGGAATCAAGCCAGCACACATCGTCATCCTGTTGATCGTCGTGCTGCTGCTGTTCGGGGCCGGCAAGCTGCCCAGCCTCGCTCGCAACGTCGGCAAGTCGATGCGGATCTTCAAGAGCGAGGTCGAGGAGATGCGGGGCGATGAGCCCGGCGAGGCCGATGACGATGAGGATCGCCGCGGATCCCACCGCGCCAGCGACCCCCGTGACCGCTACGACGAGCGCTCTCGGCTGGACAGGTACGAGGACCGGCACCGCTCCGACCGGTTCGACGGTGACTCCGATCAGGGTCGCTACGACCGTGACCGCGAGTTCGACCATCGGGACCGCTACGAGGACCGCGACCGGTACGAGGAGCGCGAGCCCGTGCGGACCCGCGAGGACGAGGATCGGTACCGCCGCGGCTGAGCACGCGCAGTGCAGGGTTGTCAGATGACGGGTCCGGATGCCCACTGAGCGTCCGGATCGTGGACGCAGGAGGGCGACGGGGACGTGGCGCGATCCAAGAAGGTGCAGGCGAAGAAGCCGCGCCGGACGAAGGACCCCGAAGGCCGGATGAGCCTCGGGGAGCACCTCATCGAGCTCCGCAACCGCATGGCCATCGCCGCCGTCACCGTCCTGGTGATGTCGATCCTCGGATGGTTCCTCTACGACCC
>JAUNUA010000041.1:810-14409 GCA_030538435.1 Brachybacterium sp. | reverse complement strand
GCGTCCTCGACGTCGGCCTCGGAGTCGAGGTACTGCAGGAGGTTCCCGAGGTATTCGGGCATCAGGTCGATGGTGCCGTTCTGCAGCTCGGGGATGTAGACCTCGCGCTGCCCGATCTGGAACTGCCGGTCGACCTCCGCCCCGTGGGACTCGAGGACCTGCGCGTAGATCTCCGCGATGATCTCGTTGGAGTAGTACTGCTGGGAGCCGATCACGATGGCGCCGCTTGCGCCGCCGCCGTCGGCACCATTGCCCCCATCGTCTTCGGCGAGCGGATCGCTGTCACCGCCGCAAGCGGCGGCACCGAGGGCGATTGCACCGGCCCCGGCGATACCGAGGACGTGCCGGCGCTGGACGGTGGAGGTGCGCTGAGGGGTCATGGTGTCGATCTCCGATCGGTTCCCGGTCTGGCGGTCCATTCTTCCCTACGAGGGTCGGACCCGGGGGTGTCCGCGCAACCGTGTGTGGGCGGCCGACCGGATGGTCGGCCCCTTCTCGACCGCTCCGTGGACGCTCAGCCCCGGGCGGCGCCGCGCGGCGCGGTCAGCAGCTCGACGCCGCGCAGCAGCAGATCCAGCGCCAGCGCCAGCACGATCACCAGGATCGATCCGGCGAGCATCTGCGGGTAGTCCTGCAGGGCGAGGCCGCGGAAGATGTACTGCCCGAGACCACCGTTGCCGATGTACGCGGCGAGCATGGCAGTGGAGACCACCTGAACCGACGCGAGGCGCACCCCGGAGATCAGCAGCGGCATGCCCAGCGGCAGTTCGACCCGGGTCAGGATCTGCCAGCCGGTCATGCCCTGAGCGCGGGCGGCGTCGATGACCTGCCGGTCCACGGCCTCGCAGGCGGAGTAGGCGCCGGCGAGCAGCGAGGGGATCGCGAGGATCACGAACGCCAGCAGGGGGGCGGTCAGCCCGATCCCGAGCAGCAGGCCGAACAGGGTCACCAGGCCCAGCGTCGGCAGGGCACGCAGGGCGCCGCTGATGCTGACCGTGAGGCCCTTGCCGACCCCGAAGTGGCCGACGGCCAGGCCGATCGGCACCGCGATCAGCGCGGCGACCCCGACGCCGAGGACCGTCTGCCACAGATGCTCGAGCAGCCGGGTGGGGATCCCGTCGGCCCCGGAGTAGCGGGCGGGTTCGGTGAGCCATTGCAGGGCGAGGATCAGCTGGTTCATCAGGCACCCACCTTCCGTGGGGCCGGCCGGGACCAGGGCATCAGCACCCTCCCGATCAGCACCAGCAGCGCGTCCACGGCGAGCGCCAGCGCGGCGGTGAGCACGATCCCGGCGAGGATCTGCGCCTGGATGTTGCGCTGGAACCCGTCGACGAACAGCATGCCGAGGCTGGGGATGCCGAGGACACCGCCGACGGTGACCAGGGAGATGGTGCTGACCGCGACGACGCGCAGCCCGGCGAGGAGGGCGGGGCCGGCGAGCGGCAGCTCCACCTGGAGGAATCGCGCGAAGGGCGCGTAGCCCTGGGCGGTGGCGGAGTCGAGGGTGGCGCGCGGGACGGCGCGCATCGCCTCGGCGGCGCTCGGCACCATCAGCGCGAGCCCGTAGATCGTCAGCGCCACGATCACGTTGATCGGGCTGCGGGCGCTGGTGCCCAGGATCAGCGGCAGCACGATGAACAGCGGCAGCGAGGGGATCGCGTACATCAGTCCGGCGGCGCCGGTGAAGGTGCCGCGCAGCCAGCCGACCCGGTTGGCGAGCTTCGCCAGCGGCAGAGCCAGCAGGAAGGACAGGACGATCGGCGGCACGGACTGCCAGATGTGCGCGAGCAGGCGCGAGCCGATCAGCTCGGTGTTCGCCAGGACCCAGGTCACGAGCGGGCGCCTTGCTGCGCAGCGCTCGACCCGCTGCCCGCAGGTCGGAGGACCCCGGTGGCGCGACCGCTGCCGTCCACCACGACGTCCGCGCCGTCGACCTTTTCCAGGTGCAGGGCGCGTTTGCCGCGCTCGGCGCCAACGAAGGACTCGACGAAGTCGTCGGCGGGGGCGGCGAGGATCTCCGCGGGGGTGCCGCGTTGGGCGACCGCCCCGCCGGTCTTCAAAATGATGACCTGATCGCCCAGCAAGAACGCCTCGTCGATGTCGTGGGTGACGAACAGGATGGTCTTGTCGAGCTCGGCCTGCAGGCGCACCAGCTCCTGCTGGAGGTCGGCGCGGACGATGGGGTCGACGGCCCCGAAGGGTTCGTCCATCAGCAGGATGTTGGGATCGGAGGCGAGGGCGCGGGCGACGCCGACGCGCTGTTGCTGGCCGCCGGAGAGCTGGGACGGATAGCGCCCGCCGAGTTTCTGGTCGAGGCCCACCATCTCCAGCAGCTCGCCGGCCCGTCCGCGGGCGTCGCGGCGGCTGACGCCGTTCAGGACCGGGACGGTGGTGACGTTGTCGAGCACGGAGCGGTGGGGCAGCAGACCGGAGGCCTGCATGACGTACCCGATGCTGCGGCGCAGCTTCACGGGGTCGACCTCGGCGACATCCTGGTCGTCGATGAGGACCCGCCCGGAACTGGGGTCGACCATGCGGTTCACCATCCGCATGAGGGTCGTCTTGCCGGATCCGCTGGTGCCGACCAGCACGGTGCAGGAGTGGGATTCGACGGTGCAGGAGAACTCGTCCACGGCGGTGGTGCCGTCGGGGTAGGTCTTCGTCACGGACTCGAAACGGATCACGTCTGCT
Source organism: Brachybacterium sp. (assembly GCA_030538435.1). GTDB lineage: Bacteria > Actinomycetota > Actinomycetes > Actinomycetales > Dermabacteraceae > Brachybacterium. The sequence continues at coordinate 11,718 of JAUNUA010000041.1, read as the reverse complement.
CCTCGGGCAAGGCGCCGCCGCCGGTGGTCGGGCGGCGCTGCTCGGGCAACTCTAGCCCGATGGCCCGACGTCGCCGCCGCTCAGGACCTTATCCGCCGACCCCGGTTCCTTTGACCCGGCTGGCGTCAGAACCAGGCGCCCGGGGCCGCGGCGAGCGCTGTCAGCTGGCGCACGGTCGCTTCGAAGGACTCGGGGGGAAGCTCGTGGACGGGGCCGGTGACGGTGAGGGCGGCGTCGATACGCCCATCGACATCACGCAGCGGGACGGCGACGGCCGTGACCCCGTCCTCCCACTCCCGGTCCGAGACAGCCCAGCCGCGGCGGGCGACCGCGGTGAGCTCGCGGCGCAGCGCACCGGGGTCGGTGATGGTGCGGCCTGTGTGGGCGTGCAGCTCTGCGGTGACGGCATCCTCGAGGACATCCGCCGGGGCGTGGGCGAGAAGCAGCTTCCCGCTGGAGGTGGCGTGACCGGGGGTGCGTAGCCCCACGTAGTGCCGGGGGGCGAGGACGCCGGTCCCACCGACAGCCTGAGAGATATTCACGGCGTGGGGTCCGTCGAGGATCGCGACGTTCGCGGTAAGCCCGGTGGCACCGGCCGCTCGGTCCACCAGCGCTTGGGCGACCTGGGAGCGGTCCAGCCGGTGGGTGACGCCCTCGGCGAGGCGCAGCAGTCCGAAGCCGAGCGCGTAGGTGCCGTCCTGCGAGCGGTCCACCAGGTGCTGCTCGGCGAGCGCGGCCAGCAGGCGCGAGACGGTCGACTTGTGGACGCCGAGCATCTCGGCGATCTGGGCGCCGCTTGCGCGGGGGTGGCGGCGGAGGATCCACAGGATCTCCAGTGCCCGGTCAACCGCCTGGTGGCCGTTGCGGCTGCCCGCCGCCGCACTGTCACCGGATCGCTGACCGGATGGTCGGTCGGGGCTCCCCGCCATCGTCCCTCCTGTGCGCCCGGACTCTTGACCCGGGACCCAACCCGCGGTTCACTGGTTGCACCTTAAGCGCTCGTTGCACATCGTGCAACTCATGGTTGGAGATTGCGATGCACGTCCTGTCCTCCCCTGCCCCGCGGGCCTCTGAGCCTCGCCCTCTCCCGACGGACGCGCGTGTCGTCGTGATCGGGGCCGGCGTCGTCGGAGCCGCCCTCGCCGATGAGCTCGTCCAGCGCGGCTGCACCGAGGTCACCCTCATCGACCAGGGCGAACTGTTCGTGACCGGGGGCTCCTCCTCCCACGCTCCCGGTTTCGTGTTCCAGACGGGGCCCTCGCGGGTGATGACCGAGCTCGCAAAGCGCACCCTGGCGAAGCTCGATGACCTCGACCTCGACGGTGCGCCTCTCCAGAAGCGCGTCGGCGGCCTGGAGGTCGCCCGCACCGAGGGGCAGCTCGCGGAGCTGCGGCGCCGCCTCGGCTTCGCCACCGCCTGGGGCATCCCGGCCGAACTGCTCAGCCCCGACCAGGTGCGCGAACTGTGGCCGGACATGGCCACCGACCTCATCCTCGGCGCCCTGCACACCCCCACCGACGCGGTCGTCTATTCCAAGCGGGCCGTCGAGGCGCAGGCCCGTCGCGCCGAGGACGGCGGCGCCACCCTGCTGGGCCTCACCCGCGCCACCGGCATCGACACCGAGGACGGTCGCGTCACCGGCGTCCGCATCGAGGATGCCGCGACCGGTGAGAACCAGCGGGTCCTGCCCGCCGACGCGGTCATCGCCTGCGGGGGCATCTGGGGTCCGCAACTCGGCCCGATGATCGGGGTGCGGGTCCCGATGCATCCGATGGAGCACTGCTTCGGCTGGACCGACCCGCTGCCCGAGCTCGCCGGGCGCGACCTCGCCGCCGATGAGCCCGAGCGGCCCATCATCCGCCACCAGGGCGCGGGCCTGTACTTCCGGGAGTACGGGGACCGGATCGGCATCGGCGCCTACGAGCATCGTCCCCTCCCGATCACGCCCGAGGAGCTGACCTCCACCGCCGAAATGCAGGAGACCGGGCAGCACCCCGCGATGCGCGAGCTCACGAAGGAGCACTTCGACTACGCGTGGGAGGAACTGCAGGAACTGGTGCCCGCCACGCGCGGCTCCGCGATCCGCGACGGCTTCAACGGCCTGTTCTCCTTCACCCCCGACGGGGGCCCGATGATGGGCCCCTCCCCCGCGATCGACGGCGCCTGGATCGCCCAAGCCGTGTGGGTCACCCAGTCCGCAGGCGTCGCCCAGGTGATGGCCGACTGGATCACCACCGGCGACCCCGGCATCGCCACCCACGAACTGGACATCGCCCGCTTCGACCAGCAGGTGCTCTCCGAGCAGCTGGTGCGCGAGCGGGGCGCCGAGGCCTACGACGAGGTCTACGACATCCACTTCCGGGGCCAGCCCACGGCGGTTGCGCGGGACCTGCGCACCAGTCCCTTCCATCTGCGGCTCGCCCAGGCGGGGGCGCACTTCGCGGAGTCCAACGGCTGGGAGCGCGCCCAGTGGTGCGACGCCAACGCGCCGCTGCTGGCGGAGCTCGGGGACCGCAGTGGAGCGGCGTTCCGCCAGGACCCATGGGACGCGTTGAACTACTCCAAGATCGCCGCGGCGGAGGCGTGGGCGACCCGCAATCGCGCCGCGATGTACGACATGACGTCGCTGGCGCGGGTGCAGGTCTCCGGTCCCGGCGCGACGGAGTACCTGGAGCGTCTGTGCAGCGCCAAGGTCGGGCGGGCCGTCGGCGCCGTCACCTACACGCTGATGCTCGACGAGCGCGGCGGGATCCTCTCCGACGTGACGGTCGCGCGGCTCGGCGAGGAGCGCTACTTGCTGGGCACGAACGGCTACCTGGACCTGGACCGGCTGCAGCGCCTCGCCCCGCGGGACGGATCGGTGCAGGTGCTGGACCTGACCGATGGGACCTGCTGCATCGGCCTGTGGGGGCCGAGGGCCCGGGACATCGTGGCGCCGCTCGCCGAGGCCGACGTCTCCGACGAGGCGTTCGGGTACTTCCGCGCGCGGGAGTTCTTCCTCGCCGGGGTGCCCGTGGTGGCGCTGCGCGTGAGCTACGTCGGTGAGCTGGGCTGGGAGATCTCCACCCGCGCCTCGCACGGCCTGCGCCTGTGGGACGAGCTCGCCCGGGCGGGGGCGCAGCACGGTCTGGTGCCCGCCGGTCGCCTCGCCTTCAACTCCCTGCGGCTGGAGAAGGGATACCGCTCCTACGGCACCGACATGACAAGGGAGGACAGTCCCGAGGGGGCCGGGGTGGGCTTTGCGGTGAGCCGCCGGACCCTCGGCTTCATCGGGGAGGGCCAGGTGCCCGCTGGTGCGGAGGGCAGGCGCCTGGTGACGGTGCAGATGCGCACCGAGACCGGTGTCCCCGACGCTGGCTCACCCGTTCTCCTGCCTGGCGGGGGCGCGGCGTGTGGCTGGGTGACCAGTGCCGACCACTCGTACACCACCGGCACGATCCTCGCCTATGCGTGGGTGCCGAGCGCGCACGCCGAGGTGGGCGAGGGGCTGGAGGTGATGCGGTTCGGGCGGAGGATTCCCGCGCGGGTGGTCGCCGACCCGGTGGTCGATCCCGAGGGCGCGAAGATCCGCTGCTGACGGCCCGCCGTCGGTGCGCAGCTCCGCGCGCACCCGACCTCGCTGGTCGGCCGCGATCTGCGGGTCGCGCGACGCCACCCGTGCGCACCTCCACGCGCACCCGACCTCGCTAGTCGGCCGCGACGATCTGCACGGATTGGCGTCCAGCGGCACAACGCCTGCAGATGTGCGGGTGCCGTGCTCCTGGACGCCGTTCCGTGCTGGTCCTACCGCCGTCAGGGGCGGGCGTACTCGCCCTGGTAGGCGGCGGGAAAGGGGAAGGCCACCCGCTGGCGGTGGGCGATGGCGCTCGTGACGAGGTCCTTGGCGACCCGGGCTGCCTCCAGTTCGGTGCTCCCGAGGGCGAGCTGCCCGGTGACGGCGGCAGCGAGGGTGCAGCCGGCGCCGGTCACCCGCTCCTTCCCGACCTTCGGGGATCGCAGCTCCACCAGCTCCGCGCCGTCGTAGAAGACGTCGACCGCGTCCTCGCCCTCCACGGTGGTGCCACCCTTGGCGAGCACCGTCACCCCGTAGGTGTCATGGATGCGCCGGGCGGCGTCAGCGAGCTCGGCGACGGTGCGGATCTCCCCTACGCCTGCGAGCGAGAGCGTCTCGAAGTGGTTCGGGGTGACCAGGCTTGCCCGCGGCAGCACCTCGGACTTCAGGGCCTCGTCAATCGCGCGGGTGAAGTCGAAGTCATTGCCGGAGACGCCCTTGCAGAACAGCACGGGGTCCAGCACGACGTGAGGGAAGGTGTTCGCTATGAGCGCCTCGGCGACCACCTCAATGGTGGGGACGACCCCGAGCATGCCGATCTTCACCGCCGCGACGTCGTGGTTGGCGACGTTCGCCTGAATCTGGTCGGCGATCACCTGCGGCTCCATCGGCACGAAGCGGTGATCCCAGTCGTTCTGCGGGTCGATGGAGACGATGCAGGTCAGCGCGGCCGCACCGAAGACCCCCAGCTGATGGAAGGTCTTCAGGTCCGCTTGGGCGCCGGCGGAACCGGTGGCCTCGGACCCGGCGATGGTGAGCGCGACCGGTCGCATGGAAACCTCCTGGGGCGTGGGGATGACCAGGCGATGGTACGCGCGCCGGGTCCCTCCTGCACGGTGCCGTAGGGTGAGCGCCCGTGAGAGGACTGCTGAGCGCGCACGTCCGCCCGACCCTGAAGTTCCTCACGGTCGGCGGGCTGGTCTTCCTCATCGACGCGGCTCTGTACAACCTGCTGGTGTTCTGGCATCCGGTCGACGGGTGGGGCGAGGGCCTCATGTTTGCCCACCCCCTGCAGGCGAAGATCCTCACGATCACCTTCGCCTCGGCGCTGACCTACCTCGGGAATCGGCTGTGGACCTTCGCGGACCGACCTCGCCCGCGCACCATGCGCTCCCTCGTCGTCTTCGCTGCGGTCAATGTCGTCGCAGCGGGGCTCCAGCTGGGGTGCCTTGCATTCTCCCGCTACGTGCTGGGGCTGGACTCGCCGCTGGCGGACAACGTCTCGGGGAACCTCATCGGTCAGGCCGTCAGCACGGCCTTTCGGTACGTGATGTACGGCTGGGTGGTCTTCCCGCGCGATCGGGACTGGGCGGGAACACCGGTCCGGTGACCCGGCGGTAGCTTGGAGGTCACACATGGCCGCTGGTGAGAGCCACATCTCGAGTGCTGGCGCCGGGGGTCTCGACCTTTAGAATGACGCCACGGCGCTCGTCCGGATCGCACACTGCAGCGTGATCCCGGGGGGACGCCGTCCGGCTCCCCCCGAGCCGGTTCCCGTCCCCCGGGATACGACGGCGTCGTCGTCCCGGCCTCCTCGTTAGGACGCTCATGAGCACCACCACCGACGCCTCGCACGGCGAGGTCGAGCAGAAGCAGCGCGGCGGCGCCCGCGTCGTTGTGCAGAAGGTCGGCACGGCCCTGTCCAACATGGTCATGCCGAATATCCCCGCCCTCATCGCGTGGGGCATCCTGACCGCGCTGTTCATCCCGGACGGTCCGTTCCCGAATGAGGGCCTCACCTCGATGGTCGGCCCGATGATTCACTACCTGCTGCCGCTGCTGATCGCCAACGTCGGTGGCCGGATGGTCTACGACGTGCGCGGCGGGGTGGTGGGCGTCATCGCCACCATGGGCGTGATCGCCGGTTCTGACTGGCTCATTGCCCAGGAGAACGCCCGCCTGCTGCAGGAGTGGGTGGCTGCCGGTAACGCGGAGGCCGACTTCTCCGAGCTCGGTCAGGTCCACATGTTCATCGGTGCCATGATCATGGCGCCGCTGGCAGCGTGGCTGATGAAGAAGCTCGACACCCTGTGGAACGAGCGCATCCCCGCCGGCTTCGAGATGCTGGTGAACCTGTTCTCCGCAGGAATTTTCGGCTTCCTCATGATGCTTGTCGGGTTCTACGGGCTGGCGCCGATTGTGAACGGCCTGATGAGCCTGCTGTCCAGCGGTGTCGAAGGGTTGATCAATCTCGGGCTGCTCCCGCTCGTGTCTCTCCTCATCGAACCGGCCAAGGTGTTCTTCCTCAACAACGCCATCAACCATGGCGTGCTTACCCCGCTGGGTCTGCAGCAGTCCGCCGCCGACGGCAAGTCCGTCCTCTTCCTGCTCGAGGCCAACCCCGGTCCCGGTGCCGGCATTCTGCTCGCCTACACCTTCTTCGGTCGGGGAATGGCCCGCGCCTCCGCCCCGGGCGCGCTGCTCATTCACTTCGTGGGTGGCATCCACGAGATCTACTTCCCCTACGTGCTCATGAAGCCGATCCTGATCCTCGCTGCCATCGGTGGCGGTATGACAGGGGTCTTCGTCAACGTCCTCTTCGGATCGGGCCTTCGCGCGCCCGCCGCACCGGGGTCGATCATCGCCATCATCGGCAACGCAACAACTGATTCGTATCTAGGCGTGATCTTGTCCGTCGTAGGAGCAACCGCAGTGAGCTTCGTGCTCGCAGCGATCTTCCTGCGGCTCGGGCGGAAGGATGACGATGGAGACCTTGCTGCGGCCACCTCGAAGATGGAGGAGATGAAGGGCAAGAAGTCCTCGGTCTCCGGGGCTCTCACTGGTGGCGCCGCCGCATCCGGTCACACCGGCCCGATCCACAAGATCGTCTTCGCGTGCGACGCCGGCATGGGGTCGTCCGCGATGGGCGCTTCGGTGCTCCGCAAGAAGGTCCGCGGCGCCGGATTCAGTGACGTCGAGGTCACCAACAAGGCGATCTCCTCGCTGACTGATGAGTGGGACGTGGTGGTCACCCAGAAGGAACTGACCCCCCGGGCCCAGCAGCGCACCGGCTCCGCGGTACACGTCAGCGTTGACCAGTTCATGAACTCCCCGCGCTACGACGAGGTGGTGGATCTGGTCCGGGAGCGCAACTCCGGCGAAGTCGAGCACGCCGACGCACCGTCTCACACCCATGCGGGCTTCGCCGGTGGCGCTGCCGCCGGTGCCGGGGCCGCCGCTGCATCCTCCGGGGGCACCCATCGGGCCGACGGTCCGGCCGTCGAGGGCGACCGGGAGGCCGACGAGGCCGCTCGCGCCACCGAGGCCTCCGGCACCCACGCCGCGGACGCCGGCACCCCCGGCGATCGCGACCAGGTCGCGCCTTCGGATTCGGATTCGGGCTCGGGCTCGGGCTCGGAGATCCTCGCCCGGGAGTCGATCGTCCTGGGCGGTCGCGCGACCTCCACGGACGCAGCGATCGACGAGGCCGGCGCGCTGCTGGTCTCCGCCGGTGCCGTCGAGCAGGCCTACGTGGACGCGATGCACGAGCGTGAGCGCTCGGTGTCCACGTTCATGGGCAACGGACTGGCGATCCCCCACGGCACCAACGAGGCCAAGAGTACCATCACCCGCTCGGGGATGTCGTTCATCCGCTTCGACGAGCCGATCGACTGGAATGGCAATCCGGTGAACTTCGTGATCGGGATCGCCGGTGTCGGCAACGAGCACCTCGAGCTGCTGCAGAATGTGGCCATGACCTTCTCCGACCCCGCGCAGGTGGAGAAGCTGGAGAAGGCGACCACCGCGGAGGAGATCCTCGCGGTCTTCGACGAGAACAAGGGGTGAATCGCTGATGAAGGCAGTCCATTTCGGGGCCGGGAACATCGGCCGCGGATTCGTGGGTCTGCTGCTGCACGAGGCCGGGTACGAGGTCGTGTTCGCCGACGTCGCGGAGAAGCTCATCGAGTCCCTCCAAGGCGCCGCGTCCTACACCGTCCACGCGGTCGGCACCGAGCCCACCGACACGGTGGTCACCGGCTTCCGGGCCGTGAACTCCGCCCAGCAGCCGGAGGCGCTGACTAAGGAGATCGCCTCCGCGGACATCGTCACCACCGCCGTCGGGGCGCACATCCTGCGGTTCGTTGCCCCGGCGATCGCTGCCGGGATCGCAGCCCGCCCGGACGGCTCCCCGCGGGTGGCGGTGATGGCCTGCGAGAACGCCATCAACGGCACGGACATCCTGGAGAAGGAGGTGCGGGCGAACTACGAGGGCGATGACCTCGACGCCAAGGCGCTGTTCGCGAACACCGCCGTGGACCGGATCGTCCCCGCCCAGGACCCGGACGCCGGGCTGGACGTCACCGTGGAGACGTTCTTCGAGTGGGCGATCGACCGCACCCCGTTCGACGGCGTCACCCCGGAGATCCCCGGGGTGACCTGGGTGGAGGACCTCGCGCCGTACATCGAGCGGAAGCTGTTCACGGTGAACACCGGCCACGCCACCACGGCATGGTTCGGGAGGCAGGCCGGTTTCGAGAAGATCGCCGACGCGATCGTCGACGAAACCGTCCGTCCGCACGTCGCCGCCGCCCTGTCGGAGACCGCCACCCTGCTGGTCGTCAAGCACGGCTTCGAAGCGGAAACGCAGCGGGAGTACGTCCAGAAGATCCTGGCGCGCTTCGCGAACCCGCACCTGCCCGATACCGTCGACCGGGTGGGGCGGGCGCCGATGCGCAAGCTCTCTCGCCACGAGCGGATCATCGGACCGGCCGCCGAACTCGCCGAGCGCGGGCTCGGCAGTGCGGCTCTCGTCGGGGCCCTCACGGCAGCGCTCGACTTCACGCCCGAGGGCGATGAGGAAGTCACGCAGCTCCAGGCGATCCTCGCCAGCGGCGACGCCGACGAGGCAACGGTGCAGATCACGGGCTTGGAGGAGGAGCATCCTCTGTACCCCGCGGTACGCGAGGCGATCGCCGAGCGTCAGGCCCAGCTGTGAGCCGATGACCACCGGACCGACGTCCCGGGCCGGCTTCGGCTCGCCCCTGTACTCTGACCCAGACCACGCGTAGAAAGAGGAACACTATGGCAGAGCGCACTGTGAAGATCGCGAGCGCCTCCGGGCTCCACGCCCGGCCCGCTGCGATCTTCTCCAAGGCCGCCGGCGAGCAGCCGGCCCAGGTCACCATCGAGAAGGCCGGCGGGAACGCCGTGCAGGCCTCCAGCATCCTCATGCTGATGACCCTCGGCGCCGGACACGGCGACGAGGTCACGCTGCGCGCCGAGGGTGACGGCGCCGAGGAGTCGGTCAACACCCTGGCCGACCTGCTCGAGAAGGATCTCGACGCCGAGCAGTGAGCCACGGGCTCTCTCTCCGCATAGCGAACGCCCCGCCCGGTGACGAACCGGGCGGGGCGTTCGCGCGTCCGCGACCAGGCACCGCACCAACCGGAGAGTGGGGTGCGGCCCTCGCGGCGGCACCTCAGATGAAGTCGTAGGGGTCGAAGTCCTCGATGTCGATGATCCGCAGTCGCGGCAGCTCGCCGGTGAAGGCGTGCACGTCGTACTCGAGGTCGTAGAACTCGATGCCCGGGATCTGCTGCAGCTCCGTGGACATGAACTCCCGGAACCCCAGCAGCCCCAGTCGCCGCTCGGCATCGTCCGCGAGCCGGGTCATCTGCGGGACGAAATCGCGGTCGTGGCTGACGAGCGCGATATCGGCGGGACGATCGACGAGCGCATCGGCGGTGCGCTGGATGGCGATGTCCACGACCTTGCCCTCGCCGCGCAGCATCACCGGGGTGTACCCGATCGCGAGGAGCGCCTGCACGAAGGACGCGGGGAGATCCCCGTCGACCGCGAAGAAGAACAGGCCCTTGACCGGCTGCTGCCAGGTCTCGGTGAGGAATGTCAGCAGCGTGTTCCAGCGCGGCCGCTCCTCGGAGCGCGGGCGCCGACCGAGGATGGAGACACCGAGGGTTGCGTCGATGTTCTCCCCGTCGACGAGCAGGTAGCTCTGGCGCTGGTCCATGGGTATCACCCTAGCCGCGCAGCACGACGGGGCGGCGCCGGATCAGGCCCGGCGCCGCCCCGTCGGCTGCATGGCGGAAGAGACCCGGTGCTCAGAGCCCCAGCTCGCCGAGCACGGGCAGGCCCGCGCGCACCGCGTCGCGGGCCTCGTCCGCCGTGCGCGCCGCCACTGCCTGCCGGGCGAGCTCCTGCGCCTGCTCCAGGCTCACCGTCGAGAGCACCTTGGCGACCGCCGGCATGGAGCGCGGCGTCATCGACAGGGAGTTCACGCCGAGCCCGACGAGCACCACCGCGAGACCCGGGTCCCCTGCGGCCTCGCCGCAGACCCCGACGGGCTTGTTCGCGCTCTCGCCGAACGCCTCGGGGTCGCCGCCCGCCTCGCGCGCGCCATCGCAGGTGGCCTTCACCAGGGTCAGGACCGCCGGCTGCCACGGGTTGTTCAGGTGGGCGAGGGAGCCCAGCTGCCGGTCCGCGGCCATCGTGTACTGCGTGAGGTCGTTGGTGCCGATCGAGGCGAAGTCACAGGCAGCGAGCTGCCGGTCCGCGGTGACCGCGGCCGACGGGGTCTCCACCATGATGCCGGCGGGCGCGAGTCCGCGCTCCGCGCACAGCGCCGCGAAGTCCTCCGTGTCCTCCGTGGTGGAGATCATCGGAGCCATCACCCACGGTGTCGCGTCGGTCTGCTTCGCAGCGGCTGCGATCGCGTCCAGCTGGTTGGTCAGCACCGAGCGCTTCTCCCAGGAGGTGCGATAGGCCCGCACGCCGAGCGCCGGGTTCGGCTCGTCGGTGTTGGTGAGGAACGGCAGCGGCTTGTCGGCGCCCGCGTCGATGGTGCGCACCACGCCCTTCTTGCCGGGGAAGTGGGCGAACGCCGCGGCGTAGGCCTCGGTCTGCTCCTCGACGCCCGGTTCGTCCTCGCGGTCGAGGAAGAGGAACTCGGTGCGGAACAGGCCCACCCCGTCGGCGTGGGCGGCGGCCGCCCGTTCCGCGTCGGTCGCGTTGCCGATGTTGGCGAGCAGCTGCATGCGGGTGCCGTCGGTGAGGCTCACCCCGCCCCCGTCGTAGGTCAGCGGGTTCTCCTGCAGCTGCCTCCAGGCCTCGGCGAAATC
>JAUNUA010000041.1:0-800 GCA_030538435.1 Brachybacterium sp. | reverse complement strand
TCGGTGACCGTCCCGAAGGCGCCGTCGACGAACACCTCCGTCCCGTCGGTGATCTCCAGGATGTCGGAGGCGGCCACGATCGCCGGCAGGCCCAGCTGCCGGGCGAGGATCGCGGTGTGCGACTGCGGGCCGCCGTCGGAGGTGACCAGCGCGATGACCTTCGCCGGGTCGAGGGTGGCGGTGTCCGCCGGCGCCAGATCCACGGCGGTCAGCACGAAGGGCTCCGCGATGTCGGGGATGCCGGGCGGCTGCTCGCCGCGCAGCTCCGCGACGATGCGGGCGCGCACGTCCTTCACGTCGGCGGCGCGCTCGGCCATGTACCCGCCGAGGCCCTCCAGCATGGAAGCGACCTGGTCCCCGGCCTCCCACACAGCGCGCTCGGCGGAGATCCCGCCGGCCAGCACGAAGCCCTGCGCGGTCTGGGTGAGGGAGGGGTCCCCCGCCATCTGCGCGGTCGCCTCCAGCACCGCCTTGCTGCCGCCGGTGGCGCGCGCGGCACGCTCGTTCAGCTGCGCCTGCACGGTGTGCGCGGCGCGCTCGATGCGCTCGGACTCCGCGCTCGCGTCCACGCCCTCGGGGCGTTCCTGACCTACCGGCGGGGCCTCGACCGGGGGCGCCATCGAATGCACGGTGCCGATGACGCGGCCGGGGCTGACGGCTACTCCTGTGTACTGGGACATGGGGCGTCCCCTCCTTCAGCTTCGTCGGGGCGGCGCCGTGGGGGCGCCGACGACCGACGACTCCCTTGCGGGGACCGCCGCCGGTTGGGGGTCATGGTATCCACCCCGCAGGGCCCGTTC
>JAUNUA010000364.1:1079-1848 GCA_030538435.1 Brachybacterium sp. | reverse complement strand
GATCGCACAGTCCAGCGATACCGTCCTCGCCCCAGCGGTAGGCCCGTGTGTGCGCCTGATCGAAGGGAAAGTCGGCCCACGCGTTACCGTCCGCCGAATAGTCCTCGCGCACGGTGCCCCACTGCCGGGCCGGCAGGTAGGGGCCCCAGAGACGCCAAGCGTCCTCATCGGTGGGGGCCTCGGCGAGTCGGCGATGCTCGGCCGTCGTGCTCGTCGCGTTCTTGGGTCTCATGACCTCCACCCTAGGGGGCGGGCACTACGCCTTTCACGCCGTTGGACGCACCCGCACGATGCAGGCACCCGGCTCGGCGAACGGCAGCAGCTGGACGCCGTCGGTGCGGTCGGTCAGCCCCTCGATGAGCCCTCGGTGGATGCCACAGATGACATCAGGGTTGGCCTGCGCCGCATCGAGAATCGGGCACGTCAGCAAGCGGGTGGTATCGCGCCGCTCGGCGTCGTGCTCGGGCGAGAAGCCGAGCTGGGTGAGCACCCCTTCCATGGACGCCCCGGCCTGACGGTGCCGTGCGCCCCACGACAGGCCGATCGAGCGAGCCTCCTCGGCGGCATCCGGGCTCGCGCTGAGACTCGCCGCCACCGCATCGATGAGTTCGGCGTGGGCGGCCGCGGACGAGTCGCCGGCGACGGCGCGGCGTCCCTCGCGCGTCAGCGTCCAGCCCTGCGCGGGGCGTCCCGGCCCGGTGCTCGGGATACGGTCGACCATGGCCATCCCGTCGGCCACGAGGGCGTCCAAGTGGCGGCGTGTGGCGTT
>JAUNUA010000364.1:785-1069 GCA_030538435.1 Brachybacterium sp. | reverse complement strand
CGGGTGACCGCCCAGTTCGCGAACGAGTGCGGCCAGCGGGACGCGCGACCCCAACGCACCCAAAGCAGTCGCCACGCGTGAGCGGGCGGGAGCGAGCGGGGAGGTGTCTGTTGAGGGGCTTGGGCCCAGGGTGTGAGCGCTCACGGGGTCAGCATACTCGCATATTTACAGTGTGAGGTGTATAAATAACGGAAGGGCGGCCCCGTCAGGGACTCAGGGGGCCGCCCCCCATCACGCCAAGGAGAGACGCATGACTGATCTACCCATCGCTGAGAAGGCCTCTT
>JAUNUA010000364.1:0-775 GCA_030538435.1 Brachybacterium sp. | reverse complement strand
GTCTGCGGGCACCACGACGAGGGCCTGCCGGTACTCGACGCGCGCGCCATTCCCCACGCTGTCCGCCATGCGGCCATTCTGGGTGCGGTGGCGTCCCTCACCCCGGGCCGGGCCCTCGCGCTGGTCGCGCCTCACGATCCGCTGCCGCTGCTGGCCCAGATCAAGGACGCCCACGGCGACGCCATCGACGTCTCGTACCTCCAGCGCGGCCCCGAGGCCTGGACGTTGAAGCTCGCCCGCGTCTGATGTGCAGCTACTGCGGGTGCCAGTCGATCACGACGATTGGCCGCTTCATGGCGGAGCACGTCGAGATCATCAACGCCACCGGTGACCTCCGCCGCGCCTGCACGGCGGGGGACGCCGAGGGCGTCCGTCGGGCGGCCACCCAGGTGGCTGCCCTGCTGGACCCGCACACGAAGGCGGAGGAGGTCGGCCTCTTTTCGGTGATGGCTGAGGAGGACGAGTTCGCCGACCACATCCACTCGCTGTGCGGGGAGCACACCACCTTGGACGGGTTGCTCGCCGAGGTGGCCGCCGGGGCGTACGACCGCGTCACCGCCTTCGAGGACGCCCTGCGCCACCACATCGATCGCGAGGACAACGGCCTGTTCCCCGCCGCAGCCATCGCCTTGAGTGGGCCGGACTGGGAGCGCGTGGCGGCGGCCGAGGCCGACAACCGCCTCGATCATTGCCACCCCCATGACCAAGATAAAGATAACCACCAACCGCACCCACATGACCACGCGCACCACCACGGTGACTTACGCGACCCGCA
>JAUNUA010000363.1 GCA_030538435.1 Brachybacterium sp. | reverse complement strand
ACGCAGCGTCGACGCCCTCGTCGAGCGCGCCCGGTGACGCGCCTGCGCCACCGGGACCGTCTGCGGGCCGGGCTGCGCGAGCGGCGCCCGCACATCGTCGTCGCCACACGGGTATTCACCCCAGAACCCGTTGCCGCATCGTTCCGGCAGCAGGCCCTTGCCCGTGCCCTCGAGCGCGCCGGGGCGCAGGTGACGGTCCTGACCACCCACGCCCCCGGCGACCGCGCAGCGGTCGAGGAGGTGCAGGATGTGCGGCGCTGGCCGGTCAAGCGCGACCACCAGGGCCAGGTCCGCGGGTACGTCTCGTACATGAGCTTCGATGCGCCGCTGGCGCTGCGACTCCTCGCCCTGCCGCGCGTTGATGCGATTCTCGCGGAGCCGCCGCCGACCACCGGTCTTGTCACCGCGGCGATCGCCGCCGGTCGGCGCATCCCCTTCGCGTTCTACGCCGCCGACGTCTGGTCCGACGCGACCGACAGCGTCGAGGGTGTGCCGGGGCCGGTGCGCGCAGCGGTCCGGTGGATGGAGACAACGGTGTGGCGCCGCGCCGCGCGCGTTCTCACGATCTCACCGGGCGTGGACGCCCGGGTGCGGGCGCTCGGCGGACCAGCGGTGCAGACGACAATGGTCGGCAATGGCATCGACACGGCCGCCTTCACCCCGGACGGTCCTGACGCGGGGGAGGTAGGCCCCTACCTGGTCTACGCGGGCACCGTCTCGGAATGGCAGGGAGCCGAGGTCTTCGTCGAGGCCTTCGAGCGCGCCCGCCGCACGGTGCCTCAGGGGCGACTGCTGTTCTTCTCCGAGGGCAGCGGGCGAGATGCGCTGGAGCGCACCGTCCGTGAGCGCGGCATCGAGGGCGTCGAATTCCGCGACAAGATCCCGCCCCATCAGGTTGCGCAGTTCCTGCGCGGCGCCGCCGCGGGGCTCTCGTCCATCACTCCCGGGCAGGGCTACGAGTTCGCCCTCCCCACCAAGGTGTACGCCGCGACCGCCTGCGGCACCCCCGTCATCCATGCCGGGACCGGCGCCGCCCACGACCGGATCCGTGACCACAGCCTCGGCTGGGCCTGCGACTACGACCTCGAGACGGTGGCCACCGCGATGGTCGCGGCACTGAGCGGTGACCATGCACCGACGCCTGCACATCTGCGCTCCTGGACAGAGGACCACGCCTCCCTCGACGCCTGTGCCGACCGTGCGGCGCAGGCCGTGCTGGCGTCGCTGCGGACAGACTGACGGGGCTCGTCAGTCCCCGGCATCGCACTGCACCCGGATCAGCCGGGAGTGGTCGGTCTCGAACAGCACCTCGCCGAGGTCCTCCCCGGCGTCATTGAGGACCTCGTAGGTCTGCATATACAGGTAGGGGTCCCAGTCTTGGTACAGGTAGGCGACCTCGGCGTCCCGCAGTAGCGCACAGGAAGCGGGGTCCGTCGCGGCCTGCGGCACGGCTGCGATCAGCGCGCGGTCCTCTGTGGTCAGGAACATCCCGGCGACCGGGAACCGTACGCGCTGCCCCGTCAGTCCGTATTGGTGGGCGCCCCCCGTGTAGGGGCTCGCTAGCAGCACGGCGTCGCGGTCCATGTGCGGGGCGACGCGCTCGAACTCCGCCAGCTCGTCCGCTTGCAGGAACCGCGGCCGGTCCGGGGTGTCCAGGCGAGCGTTCAGCGCCGCCTGGTCGTACCGGGTAGGCAGGGAGATCCCGACCAGCACCACCGCGAGCAGCACCACGACCTGCCGGGCTGTCCCCCTGCCGGTGCTTGCTGCCCAGTCGCCGAGAGCTCCGCTGTGCAGAGCGCGCCCCCACGCCCGCACACCCGGCACGACCAGCAGCGCACACAGCATCATCAGC
>JAUNUA010000040.1 GCA_030538435.1 Brachybacterium sp. | reverse complement strand
CGTCCATCACCGCCTGGCCGTCCTCCTGGTTGGAGCGGCTGAGCGTCATGCGCTCATCACGGAACCCCCCGTGCCGGGCGACGTCTGTGGCGAGCTCCATCAGATCGCGGCTGGCCAGGCGAGGGTAGTCCCCACCGGTAGCGCGCACGATTCCGTAGGAGTAGGCGAGGGGGGAGGCCCGAACCACGTCCCCGCCCGCGTCGAGCACGACGTACGCACTGGAGAGGATGGACAGCACCTCGGCCGCCCCGTCGGGCACCACCGGATCCGGCGGCGCCGCCTCGGGGGCGCGACGACGATCCGAGCGCAGCAGCGCCACGGTCGCGGCGATCCCGGTCACCAGGCCGATGACGGCGGCGACGAGAAGCAGAAGGGAGGTGGGCACCGGTCTAGGGTAGGAGAGACTGGGCCCCGGAGCCATGCCCGCCGGGTGGCGACCCCACCTCGTCAACCGGAGTTCACCCTGGGCCCCCCGGCCGTTCACCCGCGCTTGCAAGACTCGAGCAGGCCGGACCGGATCCGGAGCATCGACGTGCCCGCGGGCGCGCAGGACGTAACGACGGAAAGAGATCATTCATGCGCGAGGCATTCCAGAGCGACCTCCAGGAGCTCGGCGAGGACCTGGTCGAGATGTGCGACCTGGTGCAGAGCGCCGTCGTCGACGCCAACGCGGCGCTGCTGAACGGGGACCTGGGATTGGCCGAGCGGGTCATCGCTGCCGACGCCCACATCGATGAGTTCCAGCTGCAGATCGATGAGCGCGCGGTGGACATGCTGGCCCGCCAGTCGCCGGTCGCGACCGACCTGCGGATCCTGGTGGCGGCTCTGCGCATGAGCTCCTCCCTGGAGCGCATGGGCGACCTGGCCGAGCACGTGGCGCTGGTGGTCCGCCGCCGCCACCCCGAGCAGGTGTTCCCCGAGGAGCTGCGCGGCACCTTCGAGTCCATGGGCCGCCTAGTCGTCGAAGCGATCGAGGCAGCCGGGAAGGTGATCGAGGACCGCGACCTGGCCCTTGCCGCGCAGGTCGAGAAGAACGACGCCGAGATCGACGAGCTGATGATGGAGGTCTCCCGCGGGGTCGGGCGGCACGATTCCGGCTTCACGCCCGCGCAGATCGTCGACCTGACACTGCTGGCGCGGTTCTACGAGCGCATCGGCGACCACGCTGTTTCGCTGGTGCGTCGCATCGGGTTCCTCGTCACCGGCGGAAGCATCGACCCGCGCACCGCGGCGACCGACGTCGAGGAGATCTGAGCAGGCGAGCCCCCACACGCGAAGCGGCCCCGATCCCAGGAGGATCGGGGCCGCTGCGCGTGGGGGCCCGGGTGCGGCTCAGCCGCGGTTGCTGGGGGGCCGCCGGGACAGCAGCCGGTTCCCGGCGTTCTGTGCACCGCGCTCAGCCAGCATCCGCAGGGTCTGCACGACGACGCCGGACAGAGCGGTCCACAGCAGGAGCTTCCAGATCGGCTGCTCGTCCTCGAGGTCGGTGATCCGCTCGATCTCCTCCTTCGTGGCGCCGTCCTTCTTCGCCTCCTTGCGCCGGGACTTGGCGTCGGACTGGCTCTTCTTCACGGCCTTGTCGCTCGGCGCGGTCTCATGGAAGACCGCGCTCCACCCGCGCTCCATGAGCTGATTGGCCAGCATGCCGGCGGCGACACCGGCCAGCACCACGACGCCTTTGACGAGCGGGTTGGAGGGGGGCATGGCGGTCCTTCCGAGATGGTGAGAGGTACAGCAGGGATGCTACCGGTCGCGAGTGGGACGAGACGGCAGTCAGTACATCCCGCGGTGGTCGCGATAGTAGACGTCCATCGTGTCCTCGCGCAGCGCCTGGCGCAGGACGTCCATCTGCTCCTCGTCGGTGGCTACGACGCTGGCCCCGCCGGAGGTGGTGGTGGGTCCGCCGTGCGGGACGCTCAGATAGGAGATGTCCCCGGAGCGCACGTCGCGCAGGCCCCAGCCGAGCTCCGCCATGGTGGAGGCGGTCAGGGCATCATCCACCGTCATGTAGGGGGAGATCTTCTCCACCGTGTCCAGCACCGTGGTCGGGCTGGTCAGCGTGTCCCTGCTCAGCAGCTCCCCGATGATGCCGTGCAGGAGGGCCTGCTGGTTGCGGTTGCGCTGGAAGTCACCGTCGGCGAACTGGTAGCGCTGACGGGCGAAGATCAGCGCCTCCTCGCCGTTCATCTCCTGGGGGCCCTGGTGGAACTGCACGCCGTCGCCCTCGAAGTCGGTGGGGACCTGCACCTCGACCCCACCGAGGGCGTCGACCAGGCCCTCGATCCCATCGAAGTCGATCAGGGCGACATGGTCGATCGGCACCCCGGTGTAGTCCTCGACGGTCGCGACGGCCAGTGGCAGGCCTCCGTAGGCCAGCGCCGCATTGATGCGGTCCGTGCCCTGCCCGGGGATCTCCACGTACAGGTCGCGGGGGAAGGAGATGACGTACACCTCGTCGCGGTCAGCGGAGACGTGCACCAGCATCATGACGTCCGAGCGCTGCCCGGTGACACCGCTGGACTCCGCCTCATCCTCCGAGCGCTTGTCCGAGCCGAGCAGGAGGTAATTGGTGCCCTCTCCCGCCTCCGGCTTCTCCCCCTCTTCGCGGGTGATCGCCACGGTATTGGTCTTCTCGTAGGCGCCGCGCAGGGCCATCAGATAGCCGCCGACGGCCAGCCCGACCCCCAGTATCAGCACCATGACCAGCCCGCCGGCGATCCACCAGCCCTTGCGGCGTCGGCGCGGCGGCTCGCGGTCGTCGATGCCGTCGAAGATGTCGTCGCTGTTCATGTGTCCCGTCCTGCGAAATCGTGCACACCGCGTATCGGTGCCCCCGTGCTCTGATCCTGGCCTGCCCACAGGATACGGGTCACGTGGTCGTTGCCGACGTCATATAGGCGCGCACCGGGCTGGGCCCGTCAGCGCAGACGGTAGGCGAGATCCCAGATCAGGCGCCCCGCGTCGTGCGCCTTGCGCTCGAAGGAGGTGAGGACCCGGCCCGCGAAGCGCGGCGCCCAGCCGCGCTCCGGCATACCTGGTGGCACCGGGTCGGTGGGGGTTCCGTCCGGGGCGGGCCCCTCGGGGTGGAGGGACTCCAGTCGAGGTTCCTCGTCCAGCAGTCGGCGCATGTGCCGGGCGTACTCTGCCCAGTCCGTGGCGAGGCGCAGGCGCGCCCCCGGCCGCAGCAGCGGAAGCACCGCGTCCAGCAGGGGTGGGTTCACCAGGCGTCGCTTGTGGTGTTTGGACTTGTGCCAGGGGTCGGCGAAGAAGATCCACAGTTCGTCGATCGACCCCGGGGGCAGAAGCGCCGGCAGGGCGTGCAGGGCGTCCAGGGGGAGCAGCCGTACGTTCGACGGGCTGCCGGCCTGTTCGAGGCCGTCGAGGGTCTGTGCGAGACCGGGGTGGTACACCTCGACGGCGAGGTGGTCGCGCTCCGGGTGCGCGGCGGCGGCCGCGACGATGTTCTCGCCCTGCCCACTGCCGATCTCCACCACCAGCGGCGCCTGTCGGCCGAACTCTGCGACGGGGTCCACGTGCGTGCCGGGGGCGGGGAGGGTGTCGCGCTCACCGCGTGGCACGTCCAGCACCCACTGCTGGTGCAGCCGGTCCCAGGCGTCCTGCCGCCGGGCGGTGAGGCGGGAACCGCGGCGCACGAAGGAGACGACGTCGCGGCGCCTGCGAGGGCCGGGCTCCGTGTCCTCAGCGGACACGGCGGATCACGTCACCGTCGATCTCGATCTCCACCTCGGGCAGCGGGGCGTCGGCGGGACCGCGCAGCACTTCACCGGTGTCGGCGTCGAAGCGGGACCCGTGGCAGGGACAGTCGAACTCCTCACCGTCCAGGGTGACGGCGCATCCCTGGTGGGTGCAGTACCCGGACAGCGCGCGGATGTCGTCGCCGGCGCCGCGGATGATCGCCACGAAGGGCTGCTGGCCGCCGAAGTTCACCATCGAGGTGGCGTTCTCCGGGATCTCCGACAGGGCGATCTCGTCCCCCTCGGCGCGCAGCGGGTCGTTGGTGCCCGCCGTCTCGGCGTCGGGGTTGGTGCAGGCGGCGAGGCCGGCGCCGGCGGCGCCGAGGCCGAGGGCGCCGAGGGCACGGCGGCGGGAGCAGCGGAAAGCGGGTGAGGTCACCGATCCAGGATAGGAGCTTCCCGCCGCCGCGGTGGGCCCCCGCTCGTCCCGGCGGCACTCACCGGCCGCGGTCCTCCTGATCCCGGCGGTTCATCTCTGCGATCTCGCGAACCCCCGCGGCGTGGGAGCCGGGTGCGCTCGGGATGTCCGCCTCCTCGAGGGTGTCCGGGTCGATGAGGGGGATCTCCGAGGTCATCAGGGCGCGCATCTGGGCGGAGCGTTCCCGATGGGTGGGGTTCACGGCGAACGGGCTCGCCGCCTCGACGATGTACCGGCTGCGGGGATGGGTGACGGCCTCCCCGCGGCGCGCACCGCGGTAGACGACCCGGCTGACCTCCGCCGCCTGCTGCGCGTCGTTCTCCAGGGCGTGCAGGGAGGTGCGGGCGTGCGGTTCCAGCACGATGCTGCCCCAGGCGGGCAGGCCCTGGGCGATCTGGCGGGCGCGCAGCACCTCCGCGTCGATCGCGGCGCCCGCGATGATGACGATGTTCGCCAGCCACAGCAGCACCAGGATCGCGATCAGGCCGTTCAGGGTGGGCAGGACGTCCGCGACGCGGGTCGCGTACCCCGCGAGGCGCCCCAGCAGGACAGCCGCGAGGAACAGCACCGTCACCGTGAACACCGACCCCGCCGTGACCAGGCGGTACCGGGGGAGGCGGACGTTGGGGAAGCGGTAGTAGATGAGCGAGACCCCGACGGCGAGGACCACCAGCAGCAGCGGCCACTTGCCGTAGTTCCACACATCGAAGGCAAGGGTGGGGACGCCGATCACCTCGCCCACCTGCTGACTGGCCTCGCTGCCCAGGATCAACAGCAGCGCGGTGAGGATCACCAGCACCATCAGGATCAGCGTCTCCCCGAGCACCACCAGGCGGAAGCGCAGGAAGGCGCGCCCCTCGCGGGTGTCGTAGACCCGGTGCAGTGCCCGGTGGAATGCGGCGACCCCGTTGGAGGCGGAGATGATCGCCCCGGCGATACCGAGCGTCAGCCCCAGCACCCCGCCGCCGGACTGGGCGACCGCGAGGATCGCGGAGATGTACGGGTCCGGGTCCACCGCCGGGAAGATCTCCACGGCCAGACCCGCGAGTGCGTCCAGGGTGCGTTTCTCCACGCCCAGCAGGCTCACCATCGACACCACGGCGACACCTGCGGGGAAGATCGACAGCAGCAGGTAGAAGGTCATGGTGCCTGCCACGTCCCACACCTGCATGTCGATCATCCGCATCTGCACGCGGCGCAGGATGTGCAGCAGGCTGAGACGCGGCTTCTGCGAGGTCACCTCGAGGGAGCGGGAAGCGGGCACGGCGCGTTCCTCCCCTCGTCCGGCAGCGGGATGGTCCGTCCCACCGCGAGTTGTCAATCGGTGGGATCGGTCTCGACCGGGAACTCCCAGGGGGAGCTGAGGTCGGGGACGTCGGAGGTGACCAGGGAGCCGTCGGAGCGGTAGTCGCCGACTCCGGGTGGGGCAGTGAAATCGCGGGTGTCCAGCACAGGCCCTTGATCCTCCAGCGGCACCGTGACGCCATCGGCGGTGACCCGCACGGTCTGCCCGCGCACGTCGACCTCCACTTCGTCCCCGGTCTCCAGGGTGAAGTGGATCTGCTCGCGGCGCAGCAGCACCCGGAAGCGGGAGTCGCGCACGGTCAGCGGGAACTCCAGTTCGGGCCATTGTGCGGGCAGGCGCGGGTCGAAGCTGATGCGTCCCCGCTCGTGACGCATCCCGCCGAAGCCGTGCACGAGGCTGTTCCAGACCCCGCCGGCGGAGGCGATGTGCACACCGTCGGAGGTGTTCTCGTGCAGGTCACCCAGGTCGACGTACAGGCCCGCCAGGAAGTACTCCAGCGCCACACCCTGGTGGCCGACCTCTGCGGCGATGATCGACTGCACCACGGCCGACAGGCTCGAGTCGCCGGTGGTGATCGGGTCGTAGTACTCGAAGTCGGCGCGCTTCTCCTCCCGCGTGAACTCCGCGCCGCGCAGGAACAGGGCGAGCACCACGTCGGCCTGCTTCAGCACCTGGAAGCGATAGATGACCAGCGGGTGGTAGTGCAGCAGCAGCGGCAGCGTCTCCTCGGGGGTGCGGGAGAGGTCCCACACCTCCCGTTCCAGGAATCGGTCGTCCTGGGGGTGGATCCCGAAGGTCTCGTCGACGGGGATCGACATCCCGTCCGCGCAGGCCAGCCACCCGGCGGGTTCGCGCGGGTCGAGGTCCACGTCCTCGACCAGGTGGCGGTAGCCCGAGGGGTCGTGCTGCTGCAGGTCGAGGACCGCCTCGGCGGCCCGCCGCAGGTTGAAGCGGGCCATGACGTTGGTGAACATGTTGTTGTTGACCACCGTCGTGTACTCGTCCGGCCCGGTCACCCCGTGGATGTGGAAGGACGAGTGGGCGTTGTGGCGCCAGAACCCCAGGTCCGCCCAGAGGCGCGCGGTCTCCACCAGCACCTCGGTGCCGTAGCGGCGCATGAAGCCCTCGTCGTGGGTGACGTCGTCGTAGGTCGCGATCGCGTAGGCGATGTCCGCGTCGATGTGGTACTGCGCGGTGCCGGCCGCGTAGTAGGCGGAGGCCTCCTCGCCGTTGATGGTCCGCCAGGGGAACAGGGCACCGCGCTGGTTCATCTGCCGCGCCCGCTCCCGCGCCTTGGGCAGCAGGTTCACGCGGAAGCGCAGGGCGTTGCGTGCCCACTGCGGGGTGGTGAACGTCAGGAACGGCGCGACGTACACATCGGTGTCCCAGAAGTAGTGCCCCTCGTAGCCCGAGCCCGTGAGCCCCTTGGCGGGGATGCCCCACTGATCGGAGCGCGCCGCGGCCTGGGCCAACTGGAACAGGCACCAGCGGGTCGCCTGCTGCTCGGCGGGCCGGTCCGCGATCCGCACGTCGGTGCGCTCCCAGTACCCCGCGAGGTACTCGCTCTGCTCGTCGACCAGGCGGTCGAATCCGGTCTCGCGCACCCGGTCCAGCGTCCGCCGACAGCGGTTGAACAGTTCGTCGTGGGAGACGCTGCGGGAGGAGTGATAGGTGACGGCTTTGCGCACCCGCACGGTGCTGCCCGCAGTCATCTGGGTGCGCACCACCTGCCGGCCGAGGTCCGGGCTGGTGCTGATCAGCCGCTCGACCTCGAGGTCGGAATCCACCTCGTGCTCCGCGCCGACCGCGAGGGTCATCCCGGAGGAGGCCGTGCGGAACCCCAGGAGCATGCGCCGTTCGCTGTGCCAGTCCCCGCGCGGCTCGAGCACGCGCCCCGAGAAATGCGTGGTGCGGCGCGGGTCCTTCGTCGACTCCGACGTGTTCTGGTCGCCGGAGCCGGCCGCGGTGGTGCCACTGACGTGCCCGAAGTCGTCGGCAGTGTCCTGGCGGTTGATGATCTGGGAGGAGATCACCACTGGCGCCTCCCCATCGAGCATCGTGACCTCGAGGTCCATCAGTGCCAGGTGGCGCTGGGTGAAGGACACCATGCGGCTGGAGCGCACTTTCACCCGCGCCCCGGAGGGTGTCCGCCAGATCAGCTCGCGCCGGAGCACGCCCTCGCGGAAGTCGATCCAGCGCTCGTACTCCTCCAGGTCGGCGATCGACAGCAGCAGCGGCTCGTCGTCGACGTACAGCTTCATCACCGTCGCGTCGGGGACGTTGACCATCGTCTGCCCGGTCTCGGCGAATCCGAAGGCGCTCTCGGCGTGGCTGATCGGCCAGGTCTCGTGGAAGCCGTTGATGTAGGTGCCGTGCTCGGCGGCGTTGCGCCCCTCGGGCGGGGTGCCGCGGATGCCGAGGTAGCCGTTGGCCGTGGCGAACAGCGTCTCCAGCACGCCCAGGTCCCCCCCGGGACGGGATTCGATGAGCTTCCACTCGTCGACGGGGAGGTGGGAACGGTCGACGGGGTCCTCGCTGATGCGCCTCACAGCAGCTCCTCCAGGTCCGAGACAACGACATCGGCGCCGGCGTCCGCGAGGACCTCATGGCCCACCCCGCGGTCGACCCCCACCACCAGGCCGAAGCCCCCGGCAGCGCCTGCCCGGACCCCGGAGACAGCGTCCTCGTAGACGACGCAGTCGGTGTCCTCCGCCCCCAGCAGCCGTGCGGCATGGGAGAAGGTGTCCGGGGCGGGCTTGCCCGGGATGCCTTCGGCACTGGCGACGTTGCCGTCGACCACGTGGGCGAAGCGGTCCCGCAGGCCCGCACCGCGCAGGACCTCGTCGGCGTTCTTCGAGCTGGAGACCACCGCCAGCAGGGCGTCCTCGCCGAGGGAATCCAGGTAGGCCACGGTCCCGGGGTAGGGCTCGACGCCCTCCTCGCGGATCATCGCGAGCACCCGGTCGTTCTTGCGGTTGCCCAGACCCGCGACGGTCTCTGCGTCCGGGGAGTCCTCGGGCGTCCCCTCGGGCAGCTCGATACCGCGGGAGGCCAGGAAGGAGCGGACCCCGTCGTAGCGGGGTTTGCCATCGACGTAGTCGAAGTAGTCCCGCTCGGTGTACGGCTCCTCGATACCGCGGGTCTCGAGGAACTCGGAGAACATCTCGTCCCAGGCGCGCATGTGCACCAGGGCGGTCGACGTGATCACGCCGTCGAGGTCGAACAAGTGGGCACGGAACGTCTGCGGGCGTGGAGCCTTGATCGTCTGCACGATTTCCATCGTAGGTGAGGCCCCCGCCCCGTTCGGGGAACCCTCGAGGGGATGGTTCTCGCGCCCCTCCCGTGCGGTCAGGCGGGAGGTGCACGGACGCCCGGCCTGGGGGTTTCTTTCCGCGGGACGACACGAGGATGGCCCCCGCGCCGTCGGGGTCGTAGGCTTCTGCCCGGAGGCGCCGCGCCCGCGGGGCACCGCCTGTCCCCGGAGCCCTCCTCACTGCGCGCCCCGCCACCCCGGCACACGTCCCCAGGAGCATGCATGACCGAGACCGAGGTACCCCCGGCGATCGACGCCGTGCGCCGCCTCGTCGAGATCGACCCCGGGGCCGAGACCATCCGGATGGTCACCCGGATCTCGACCGGCTTCGGGCTCGCCCCCGCCCAGCTGTGGCCCCACCTCACCCGCGCCGACCACCTCGCGGCCTGGTACGGACCCGTCCAGGGCGAGCTGGAGGTGGGAGGGCGCTACGAGGCCATCGGTGGCGCCCGCGGCAGCATCGTGCGAGCCGCCCCGCCCCACTACCTTGAGCTGACGTATGAGTACGGGAACAACGTCGACTCCCTCGTGATCCGGCTCGACCCCGAGGACGACGGCACCACCAAGCTGTCGCTGCGCCACACCCTGGAGGTCCCCCGCGAGCTGTTCGCGCAGTACGGCCCCGGGGCAGGCGCCGTCGGGTGGGAGATCGCGCTGCTGGGCCTGGCAGCGCACGTCGACGGGTGGCGCGAGGTGGGAATCACCCCGCCGACGCCCACGCCCGCCTGGCTCACCGGCGAGGAGGGCGCGGCGTTCGTGCGAGCCTGGTCGATCCGCTGGGCTGCCGCGTCGATCGCCGCCGGCACCGATGAGCAGATCGCCCGCCGCGGCGAGCAGGAGATCACCCGCGCCTACGGAGGTGAGCGGGGCGGCGTGTCCGCCTGATGCACCGCGACGGGCGATCCGCGGGCCAGGTGCTGCGCTCCCTCGCCGCGCCCATCTACATCCCCACCGTGCTGGAGGCATCGGGGGAGACCGCGCTGCTGCCCGTGGTGCCCCTGCTGGCTTTGTCGCTCGGCTTCACCGTCCCCCAGGCCGCCGCGCTCACCATGATCGCGGGGGTCGCCGCCGTGCTCGGTCCGATTCCCGTTGCCCGCCTGATGGGATGGGTCGGCACCCGGCGGGCGATCGTCGGCAGCGGGCTGCTGTTGACCGCGGGCAACCTGGCCGCGCTGCTGGTGATCGGCCAGGTTCTGCGCGACGGTGCCGAGCCGTACCACCGGTGGGCGCTCGTCCTGTTGCTGGTGCTGGTGGCCGCGACCAGTCAGGTGTGGGCTCTCGGTCGCCAGGCCTACCTCGGTACTGCCCTGCCCCCGCAGATGCGGGCGCGGGGCATGACCACCTTCGGGGGGATGCTGCGGATCGGCCAGGTGGTGGGGCCACTGCTGGGGGCGGGTGTCCTCGCGATCGGCCACGAGGCCTGGGTGTTCGGCCTGTTCGCGCTGCTCACCCTCAGCGCCACCACCATGGTCGCGCTGTTCTTGCTGCCGGGCGAGGACGAGGTGCCTGGGCCGGAAGGCTCCCGGACCGCTGCGGGGCCCGACGCCGACGGGACAGAGCCCGATCCTGTCACCGGCGATGACGCGACCCCCGGGGTTGGCGACGAGGGCGACCTCGACGACGCAGTCGAGGAGCACGCTCGCGCCGCCGGCCCGCCCGGCGGCGCAGACAGGACATCCGGCGCCCCGCCTGGCGCCGACGACGATGCATCCAGCGCCCGGGACGTTCTCGGCCGCATGGTGCGCCTCGGCCTCGGCGTCACCCCGATCATGATGGGCCGGATCAATCGGCCCGTCATCGTGCCGCTGCTCGGCGCCGGTCTCGGTCTCGACGCCGCCACCATCTCCGTGATCTTCGGGGTCTCCGCAGTGCTGGAGATCATCCTGTTCGTCCCGGCCGGAATCGTCATGGACCGCTGGGGGAGGGCCGCGGTTGCGGTCCCGTGCTCGCTGATCATGGGGGCGGGGTACCTGCTGCTCGCGGTGATGGCTTCCGCGGCTGACGCTTCTGGGGCGCTGCTCGCGCTGCTCATCCCGAGCCTCCTGATCGCCTTCGGCAACGGTCTCGGGTCCGGGATCGTGATGACCCTCGGGATCGACGTCTCCCCCGAGCGGGGCCGCACCCGGTATCTGGCCTGGTGGAACAGCATGATCGGGATCGGTCGACTCAGTGCCCCGCTGCTGGTCGCGGGGGTCGCCGCCGTTGCGCCGGTGGCGCTCGCCGGGGCACTGTCCGGGGCGCTGTGCCTGATCGGGGGTGCGTGGCTCGCGCGAGAGCTGCCGCGGGTGACGCCGTCGTGAGCACCTGAGCGGCCCGTCCTACGATGAGTCCCGACACACGGACACCGCGGACGAAGGAGCACAACCATGGGATACGTCGTGCGGCCCTACCTGAACTACCCCGGCACGACGCGGGAAGCACTGGAGTTCTACCAGGGCATCTTCGGCGGAGAGCTCACCGTCACCACCTATGGCTCCATGCACGCCCTCCCCGAGGACTCCCCGTCCCTGGACAAGGTCATGCATTCCGAGCTTGTCACGGCGCACTTCGCGCTCGCCGCGGCCGACGCCATCGCCGAGACGCCCATCGAGGTCGTCTACGGCAACTCCGTGTCCCTGGCCATCATGGCCGACGCGGACTCCCTGGAGGACCTCACCACCGCCTTCCAGCAACTCGCCGAGGGCGGGACGGTGATCATGGAGCTGCAGGAGCAGATGTGGGGTGCCGTCTACGGCAGCCTCGTCGATCGCTACGGCGTCTCCTGGATGGTCAACATCGCGACCGCGACAGCATGAGCGCTCCGCAGCAGCGGCCCCGGGCGCCACGACAAGAACGCGCCGCCCGCGCAGTGCCGGGACTCTCCAGCCCGAGACGCCCGGCGACCGCCGACAGCCCCGCCTTCGACCTGACGTACGTCCGGGTCGGCCGCGGCAACGGCCCCGTCGTCCTCCAGATCCCCGGGGGACCCGGCATGGCCGTGCCGTTGCCCTACCGGAGCTTCCGGCGCGATGCCGCAGCCGCGGGCTTCGATGTCCTCATGGTCGAGCACCGCGGGGTGGGCCTCTCCCGGCGAGACCGATCAGGGCAGGACCTCCCGCCCGGAGCGATCACCATCGGCGCAGTCCTCGAGGACCTGGTGGCGGTGCTCGACGCGGAGGGGATCGAGCAGGTGATCGTCTCCGGTGCCTCCTACGGGAGTTACCTCGCGGCCGCGCTCGCCGTGAACCACCCGGATCGCCTCGCCGGGCTGGTCCTGGACTCCACGATGCTGAGCGCCAACGACCACCACGCGGTCCGCTCATACGCCCGCGCCCTGCTCTGGGCCGGTTCCACCCCCGGGACGGCGCACCTCGCCGCGAAGATCCGCACCCTGGTCGAGCGCGACGGCCACGACGAGGTGCAGCTAGGCCAGGTGATCGTCCCGATCTACGAGTTCGGTGGCCCCGCGCTCCTGGAGCGCTACCTCGACCAGCTCGTCGTCGACCGCGCCCGCAGCACCACCGCGATGCTGCGCCGGCTGCTGACCCGCGAGATCCGCACCGTTCTCCCGCATCTGGTGGAATTCGACCTGGTCGCCCAGATCGCCTACGGCGAGCTGCAGTTCGCGCCGCCACCGGACGGGCGGATCTTCGACCCCGCCGCAGGATTCATCCGCGCGGACGCCCCCGGCTACACCGGCGAACCACTCGACCTGCCGGCCCGGCTGCCCGCAGTCACCGCACCAGCCGTCATCATCGCCGGAGAACGAGACCTGCGCACCCCGCTCAGCGTCGGCCGCGAAGCGGCAGACCTCCTCCCGGACGGTGTGCTGCTGGCGCTACCGGACCACGGCCACAGCGCCCTGGACACCCGGCCCGGCATCCTGCGTGCAGCGCTCAGAGCCGTCGCGGACGGCACCCACCAAGCGCTTCCGGCCCGGGCGGCAGAACTGCTCGCGACCCACCGTCCCGCCGGCAGTGCGCGGGTGCTGCCATTGGCCCTGCGCGCCCTGCTCACAGCGGACCTCCTCCGCAGTCCCCGGGGTGTGCGCCCCCGGGGGCTGCGATGACCGCCGCCGTCACCGTCCGGGGTGTGACGGTCGTCCGCGACCAGGTGCGGATGCTGGACACCGTGACGGCGCATGTCGAGGCCGGCGAAGTGCTGCTGCTCACCGGACGCAACGGCGCAGGGAAGACCACCCTGCTGCGGGTCATCGCCGGGATCATCACCCCCACGCGCGGCGCGGTCCGCGTCGGTGGGCGGCGCCCCGACGACCGCGACGCGGTCTTCCGCCGCACCCTCGCCGCACTCATCGGCCCGCCCCAGACCGCCCGCGACCTCACCCTCGAGGAGCATCTGCGGTTCATCGCCGCCACCTGGGGAGCGAACCCCACGACCGCCGGCGCCCGGGCCGAGGAGCTGCTGTCAACTCTTGCCATCGCGCCGCTCGCCCACCGCTACCCGCACGAGCTCTCCAGCGGGCAGTCCCAGCTCGCCGCGATCGCCATGACCCTGGCGCGACCGAGTGAGGTGCTGCTGCTGGACGAACCCGAGCAGCGCCTGGACCCCGACCGCCAGGGCCTCGTCATCGATGCGCTGCGCTCCCGCGCCGAGGCAGGCACCGCGCTGGTGCTAGCGAGCCACAGCCCCCGGTTCGTCGAGGAGCTCGCCGACCGCGACCTGCACCTCGTGGGTGAGGTGTGAGCGCGCCGGAGATGAGCTCCAGCGCCCTCGGCTCCGCGAAGGCGGTGTGGGACCAGCGGCGCGGTGCCCGCACCACCGGGGACCTCGCGTACGTCCTCTACCTGGCGGTGATGACCATAGTGGTGATTGGCGGTCCCATCGCCCGCGTCGCCGTGCAGGGCCTCGCCCGGCCCGACGTGCTCCCGGGACTGCTCTCGGCTGCTGCTCCGGGGATGACGACGGCGCTGTGGCTGCTGATCTGCGCGGGTCTCGTGCTGCTCGGCCGGACGCGCGGCCCCGCCGTCCTTTCCCCGTTCTTCGCCGCGACCCTCGCCTGGTCCGCGATGCCCCGGAGAGTCGCCCTCACCTGGCCGTTTCTGCGCGGAACCGCCGCCGTCACCGCCGGATTCGCGGTGCTGTGCGCGGTGGTCGGCCTCACCCTGGAGACCACCGGGCGGGTCGACCTCGGCGCCGTCGCCCTGTTCGCGCTCGCCGGGAGCGGTGCCGGGATGCTCGCCGCCGCCTGCTGGCTCGGTGGACAGGTCCTCGGTGGGGGCTCCGCGCGCATCCTGGCCGCGGTGCTTGTCGCGGGCGCTGTCACGGCCTCGCTCCTCGCGGTCCCGTGGGGCCCAGGCAGCGCCTATCCGACCCTGGATACCGCGGTGCCGTGGGCGTTCGGCCTGCTGGGCCTCGGCGGGATCGCCGTCGCCTGCTCCCTCCCCGTGCTGAATCGCATCCGCGGGCAGGTACTGGCCGAGCAGGCCCGACGGTGGGACGAGGCGACGGTGAGCGCTACCACCGGGGATCTTGCCACGGCCGCCGCGGGGTACCGGGCGCTGCCGACGGCAGGGCGGCGCCTACCCGTCGTCGGGTCGGACCTCCTGGTGATCCTGTACGCGCGACGCGATCTGCTCGCCCTGTTGCGGACGCCCGAGCGAAGCCTTGTCGGCGCGGCAGGCGTGCTCGCCGCGGCGTTCGTCCTCGCGCAGGCGATGACGCTG
>JAUNUA010000362.1 GCA_030538435.1 Brachybacterium sp. | reverse complement strand
GACTCATCGCCGTCGGGAAGGCGTTCCGCAGCAGCCTCCGGCGCATAGCCACGCGTTCGAGGTGATCGACGGAGCGGACCGACGACCAGCTGCCCTACGATGAACGGCGTGACTATCGACCTCTCCGCATCCTTCAAGGCCTACGACGTCCGCGGGCTGGTGGGCGAGACCATCACCGCCGACTCCGTGCGCGCCGTGGGCGCCGCCTTCGTCGACGTGCTGGGCCTGACCGGCCGCCAGGTATTGGTCGGCGGTGATATGCGCACCACATCCGCCGAATTCGTCGAGGCGTTCGCCGAAGGGGCCACGGCACGCGGTGCCGACGTCGTCGACCTGGGCCGCATCTCCACCGACATGCTCTACTTCGCCTGTGGGACCCGACAGGCCCCGGGCGTGGTCTTCACCGCGAGCCACAACCCGGCGGCGTACAACGGGATGAAGATGGCCCGGGCAGGCGCCGTGCCGATCTCCTCCGACACCGGTCTGACCCAGATCCGCGACGCCGCCCAGGCCTACCTGAACTCCACGTCCGGGGAGATCCCCCCGGCGGACCGCCGGGGCACGGTGGATCAGGACGACCTGCTCACCGGCTATGCGGAGTACCTGCGGGAGCTGGTCGATCTGCGCGGCATCCGTCCGCTGAAGGTCGTCGTCGACGCGGCCAACGGCATGTCGGGACTCACGACGCCGGCGGTGCTGGGCGATGAGATTCTGGACCCGTTGCCGCTGGAGGTGGTGCCGCTGTACTTCGAGCTCGACGGCACTTTCCCCAATCACCCGGCGAACCCTCTGGAGCCGGAGAACCTGCAAGACCTGCAGGCCGCCGTCCGCGAACACGGCGCGGACCTGGGGCTGGCCTTCGACGGCGACGCCGACCGCTGCTTCGTCGTCGACGAGGGGGGCCAACCCGTCTCCCCGTCGGCGGTCACCGCACTGGTGGCCCGCCGAGAGATCGGCCGGGCCCGGGCCGCCGGCGAACAGACCCCGGTGATCATCCACAACCTGATCACCTCCAAGGCCGTGCCGGAGCTCGTCGCGCGCGAGGCCGGCCGCGCGGTGGAGACCCGCGTCGGCCACTCCTACATCAAGGCCGTCATGGCCGAAGAGGGAGCGGTCTTCGGCGGAGAGCACTCGGCGCACTACTACTTCCGGGACTTCTTCAACGCCGACACCGGGATGCTCGCCGCGATGCACGTGCTGGCCGCGCTGGGGGCCCAGGACCTGCCGCTGTCCGAGCTGGCCGCCGAGTACAGCCCCTACGCGGCCTCGGGTGAGATCAACTCCGAGGTGGAGGACAAGGACGCAGCCGTCGCCCGCGTGACGGAGGAGTTCTCACCTCGGGCCCCCGCGCTGACTCCGGACGGTGAGCACCAGGAGACGGAGCTGACCCGCAAGGACGGGACCACCGTCTCTGCCGCCGATGGGACGTGGTGGTTCAACCTGCGCCCGTCGAACACCGAACCGTATCTGCGGTTCAACGGCGAAGCTCATGAGGAGGCCGTCCTCGTCGCCCTCCGGGACCGGGTCCTGGCGCTGGTGCGCGGCGGGTGACCACCCGCCCGGAAAACCCGACCCCACCACCGCATGTCATAGCCCCCCGGCGAGATCAGAGCTCTGTGAGCGTCGGTCTCGGCAGGGGGCTATGACATGGGCACCCGGTGGTCGTCGACCAGCGATGGGCCGCGTGGTGACCGGGGGCGTCAGGCCGAGTCGGAGGTTCGGACTCGGCCGCGCAGCTCGTCGAGCTCGGCGACGATCGACTCGGGCAGCGAGTCGCCGAAGCGGGCGAACCAGCTCTCGATGTCGGCGAGCTCCTCGGTCCACTCGTCGCCGTCGACCTTCAGTGCGTCCTCGAGGTCCT
>JAUNUA010000361.1 GCA_030538435.1 Brachybacterium sp. | reverse complement strand
TCCGACTCCAGAGCCGGCCCCGCCCTCAGACCCGACTCATTCAGACCCGACTCACTCCGGGAGTCCGGCGTAGGAGTGCAGTCCGGGGAAGTAGACGTTGACCACGGCGTAGTTGAAGATGATGCAGCCGTAGCCGATGATCGACAGCCAGGCGGCCCGGTTCCCGGACCAGCCCCGGGTGGCGCGGGCATGCAGGTACCCGGCGTAGACCACCCAGATGACGAAGGTCCACACCTCCTTGACGTCCCAGCCCCAGTAGCGGCCCCAGGCCTCTTCGGCCCAGATGGCACCGGTGATCAGCGGTCCGAGCATCCACAGCACGAAGGCCACCGCGTTCATCCGGTACGCCCAGTTCTCCAGCGACATCGATGAGGGCACCAGCCTCATGAACGCCGTCCGGGCCAGCCGCGTGGTGCGTCCGGCGTCGAGGGCGTCCTCGCGTCGGCTCTGGACCAGCTGCAGGACGTTCATCGCGAACGTCAGGGTGAACAGGCTGATGGCCAGCACCGCCAGGGTCACGTGGATCGCGATCCAGTAGGACTGCAGCGCCGGCTGCACGTGGGCCACCGGGGTGGGGAAGCCGATCTGGGCGGCGGTCATCATCACCACGACCAGTCCCAGCGCGATGGTGCCCAGGAAGCGGACGTCCTTGCGCAGCAGCACCAGCAGGAACACCGCGGCGACGATGGCGGCCCCGGTGGTGAGGAACTCGTACATGTTGGCCACCGGAACCCGGTGGGAGGCGATGCCGCGGGCGACGACGGCGAACCAGTGGGCGAGCACCGCGATCACGGTGAGCGCGACAGCGACGTTGGCGATCGGGCGCTTCAGCCCGACGTAGTCCATATCTTCGTCGACCAGGTCCTCGGACTCGGCGATGCCTGCGGTCCCGTCGCCCGGCACCCCGGCGTCGCCGATGCGTCCCCCGTCGCCGACGCCCGCGGCGCCCTCCAAGCCGGCGGCGTCCTCCGCACCCTCAGCACCGCCGGCCCCCGCGTGGGCGAGCTGACGCTTCGAGCGCGTCGACTCACGCCGTGCGCTGTGCTCCTGGGCCAGCTCCGCCTCGAGTCGGCGGATGGTGGCCGAGCTGCGGGCCATGTCGACGGCGAAGGCGATGAACGCGGCGGTGTAGATGATCGCTGCGGTCCACATGAACAGGTCGCTGTACTCAGCGAGCTCCTGGTCGATCGGTGACATCGTAGGGTTCCTCGTCAGTCGTCGCGGGCGGTCTGGTCGTCGTCCCGACCCTCGGTCGGGGATTCGGGAGCGCGCACCGGCCAGATCTTCTCCATCTGGCGGCGCAGTGCGATGTTCTCGTCCCGCAGGCGGAAGTCCTCCCCGCGGGCGAGCAGGCCGTAGGTCACCAGTGTGCGCCCCTGCTCGGTGGTTGTCACCGTCACCCACGCGCGGCGCCGGCGCAGGAACAGGGACAGCACCAGCCCGGTCAGGGCCAGCAGCGAGAACCCGAGCACGTAGAGCTGGGCGGGGTTGTAGTGGATGTCCATGGCGATGTAGTCCACGGTGCCCTCATAGGAGATGGACCCCATGTCCTCGGGCAGGTCGTAGGTCTCCCCCGGGGTCAGCTCGATGCCTCCGGCCTCCAGCTCACGGGAGTTCAGTGCGGTGAGGTCCTCGGTGTCGAGGACGTAGACGTTCTGCGGTTCGCCGTCGTCGAGTCCGAGGTCCCCGTAGTAGGAGTTCAGCTGCAGCTCCGGATTGCCCAGCTCCGGGTCCACCGAGATCGCCGCCCCGGTGTCGCCGTCGTGCGCGGTGGGCAGCAGCAGCCCGACGAAGCCGAGCTGCTCGGGCTGGGCGTCGGGGACCTTGAGCACCATCATCGAGGTGTAGACCTGGTCGTCGGG
>JAUNUA010000039.1:3311-14640 GCA_030538435.1 Brachybacterium sp. | reverse complement strand
CACAATGTCGGTCGCTTCAAAGGCATTCGCGAAGGTGCCGCGGGGCGCGGCCGGCACCCGTGGGCACATCAAGCACTGATGGCGAAAGCGTTCGTGGACGACTACACCGCACGCAACGACACCTTGATCAGGAATGGTGTTCTCGAGCCCCTCGAGTATCCCTTTCAGATCGTTGGACCCATAATCGATGGCCAGATGTTTTTCCGAATGGTCTCCCACTATGCACAGTTGAGCCGCGAAATCGGAATCGTCAACACCTCCGACGTGGACCCAGCGCCGACGGCCCTGCGCCACGATCCACGACTGCGCGAAGTGCTGGAACGCGTCCGAAACGCGGGAGACGGTAGGGGGGACGTCTACGTGCGCAACCTCTTCAACTGTCTCCTGCTCGCCTTCGTCGACAGGTTCGGGACCGAACGCCTCGGCGAGGCTGCCGAACGTCTCGCCCGGCACGCCTACCTGATCCGGTACCTCCTCATCCGCGTGCAGAAGGGATCCGTGGAGAACCATGCCCTGGGCGAGCATGACGCCGTACCAGAGCCGCAGCAGGTGAACCTCTTTCGCGACATGGCGGGATGGCTCGACACCGACGTGTTCCTCTCACAGCCGCCCGCCGCGGCGCCGGTTCGCAGCAGCGAGGAGAACAAGCATCCCAAGCAGCCGGTTCGAGACATCTATTCCGAGACCCGCAATGAAAAGGGCGCCACCCATGCGGACAAATGAACGTCCAGCAGCACTCGCCATCCGCGAGCTCTTCACCGGCCGCGACTTCCGCGTCCCGTTGTACCAGCGGGCCTACGCGTGGACATCCGCCGAGGTGCACACTCTGCTTGAAGACGTTCGCCAAGCACGTCAAGCTCAGGATGCCGGCAGGGTCTCGAGCGATTACTACATTGGATCACTTGTAGTCGACGTGCGGCGTGAGAACGGCTCCACGGTCGACGAGGTCGTCGACGGACAGCAGCGGCTCACGACGCTCTGCATCCTTCTCGCCGTGGCGCCAGCCATTCTGGGCACCACATTCGCCACAGGACGGCTCAGCAGGCTTAGCTACGAAGGCCGACCCGAGGCACAGCAGGACCTGCAAGAGCTCGTCACACACGGCGAAGCGGCCATCGATCGCCTGCAGGTCCCGGCGATTTCCTCCGCTGCCATGCTGATCCAGGAAGCGGCCGTGCGGGGCACATCCCCTGGGACGGACATCCTCTCGAACGAACCTATTTTCGACGCCGATGATCTCCAGTTTTTACTGGACCACGTGCGGATCCTGCGCACCCAGCTCCCCGAGGGTACCGACCTCAATCACTACTTCGAGGTCATGAACACTCGCGGCCAACAGCTGGAGAAGCACGAGATCCTCAAAGCCCGCCTCATGGAACCCCTCCCCCCAGATGATTACGCTGTATTCTCCAAGGTCTGGGATGCATGCACCGTTCTCGACCGGCACGTGCAGCTGCAGTTCACGACGGCGGAACGAACTGCCGTGTTCGGCGCTGATTGGAACCATATCGTGCCGACCCATTTTGATGCGCTAAAGGCCGCACTGGAACCTGTCACAGGCAGCACCGAGCAAGGCCCGTCCGCGGTCGTTGTGCAATCTCTGGCTGAGCTCGTCGCCACTGTCGAGTCGGGACAGCTTCCCGCACAAAGGACGGCACAGACAGACGCGGAAGATGACAGCGGAACCTTCGGCGTGATCACCGATTTTCCGAACCTTCTCCTGCACGTGCTGCGCATCCTGGTGGTGACCGATGCTCAGCACGTCGGACGGTCCACCAAGATCAGCTGGAACTCACGCCACGAGGTGGAGGACGACGCCGTCGTACGACTCGAAGACCGGCATCTCCTCCACGAGTTCGACACGTTCCGACGCGAGCCTGATGGAACCCCGCTGAGCACGAGAGAGCAGAAGGCGCAGTGGTCGCGTCGCTTCATCCACCTTCTGCTTCGGGTACGACTTCTACTCGACAACTACGTCATTCGCACCGCGCCCACGTCTGATGGGCGGGCGGAAGAGGAGAACTGGGTGCTGCGCACCGCCTACAAGTACGAATCCCCGTACCTAGGCAGGAACAAGCGAACGCAACTCAGCGCCTCGGAGACCTTTCAGGACCTCAGGCTGGACACGGCGCGTAATCTCGAAGCGATGTTCCAGGTGACCGACACCCGCCGCACTTCCAAATATTTCCTCTATAGGCTGCTGTTGTGGCTGTCCAGCCAGACGTCGGAGATCCGCGCAGATGCACTGATTGCAGAACTGAAGCGCCTCGGCGGGGAACGGTTACATGCATACGATGACCTCGACGGAAGCCTCGACAAGGGAGTACAGGTCCCAAACTTCGTGTTCAACGCGCTCGACTTCCTACTATGGAACGTACACATGAACCCAGATGACTCCTTGGCATCGAGAACTCGCGAATTCCTCGATAAGACCACCGAGCTCCCTGCCCTGGAAAAGAGCGCCGAGCTGTTCCACTTCCGTTACCGCACCTCCGTCGAGCACTTCTATCCAGTACACCCCTCGGAAGGCCAGGGCCACCGCACTCTAAACCCAGACGACGTGAACAAATTCGGGAACCTGTGCATCATGTCGCGCGGAGAGAACTCTCGTCGCAACAATCTGATGCCCACTGCGAAAGCTGCAGAGTTCACCGCCCGGGAGCAGAGCCTGAAGTTTCAGTTGATGGCTGCTCTTACCGAAAAGCATCACAGATGGGAGGAAAACCAGATCAAAGACCATGGAAATCGCATGCGGGAGGTTCTCAAGACCTGGGTTAAACACCATCGTCCTGAATCCGACACATGACCCGTCGTAGTTGGCCTTCGAGTCCAGTACGTCCACGTGCCACTTGTTATCCCCCGCGACGAAGGAGAGCCCGATGGCCAGCGAACGCGTCTACACGATCGATGACGGGGCGGCTGTGCCCCTTGAACCGGTCAGCCTTACCGAGGCCGGGTTGAAGGAACGGCAGGACCTCCAGGAATGGGTGATCGCCCGGCCGGAGATCCTCGGCTCTGACATCGTCATCGTGGCCTTCGAGTTCGATCGCTGGCAGGACTGGAAAGGGGACCGGCAGCGCGACCGGTTGGATGTGCTCGGACTCGACACCGACGGCCGCTTGGTGCTCGCTGAGCTGAAACGCAATGCAGCGCCCGACACCGTAGAGATGCAAGCCATCAAGTACGCAGCGATGGCATCACGGTTCACCGAGGCCGACCTGGTCACGTATCACGCACGTTTCCTGTCCCAACGTGCCGGCACAACCGTTTCCGAGGATGTAGCTCGGGCTGCCCTCGTCGATCATGCCGGCGAGCTCGATCCAGAGCAACTGCGGCAACCCAGAATCGTTCTGGTGGCCGCGTCTTTCACCACACCCACCAGTGCGAGTGTGGTCTGGCTGACCGAGATGGGGCTGGACATCACCATGCAACGGGTGCAGGCGTACCGCCATGGCGAGGACGGCGTCCTTGTGACGGTGTCACAGCTTTTCCCTGTGCCAGACGTCGAGGAGTTCACCATCTCGCCTCAGCGGGCCGAGGCTCAGCAGTCCAAGGCCCGCCAGACCCGGAAGCGTGAGCGGTCCACCGTTGGCCGCCTTCTGCAGAGCAAGTTGATCCCGGACGGCACTGTCCTCACTCTCTCGCCGACTACCGAAGTGGATCAAGAGACCCGTGAGCGCGTACTGGAGTGGGTCAGCGAGGACCCGCGCCGTGGCAGGGCTACGTGGGTCAATGACCCCAAGCCGCTGCGATGGGACTACGACGGACAGCTCTACCGGCCGACCACGATCGTCAAGCAGGTGTTGCTCGACGCAGTGCAGATCGAGCGATCGGCGAACGGGCCACTGTGGTGGCAGACAGACGACGGTGACACCCTGACCGAGCTCGCTGGAGCAATAGCGGGCGGATTCGACTGGAGCGGTCTGCACACGCTCCTCGAGGCACTTCCTCACGGGCGATGGACCACCTACGGAGACCTGGCGAAGGTCATTGGCAAAGCTGCCCAGCCCCTGGGTGGGCACCTTATGTCCTGTTCGGAGTGCGTCAACGCATTCCGCATCCTTGATTCGAGCGGGCGCCCGCGCCCCGGATTCCGCTGGAACGATCCGAACGACCAGCGCACACAGACCCAGGCACTCGAGGCAGAAGGTATCCGGTTCACAAACGGCTACGCCGATCGTGCACGGAGCTTGCCTTTGGATGAGCTGAGCGAGCTACGGCCGGCGGATCCTGTCTGAGGTCATCGCCTCGACACGATAAGGGGCCAGTGACGCCCGACTCGTCGCACCGCTCAGGGCAAACTCCGCCCCGGTAGGCAGTGCGTCGATGGGTGATTGTCAGGACCAACGCCAGCACCTTCCCATCATCGATCGCGTAGATGACCCGGTATTCTCCGCGTCGCGCGGAGTACTTCCAAGTCAGCGGTCCCGTGAGCTGCTCGCCCACCCGCTGCGGGTTCTCTGCCGAGGGCCCTCGAGGAACTCCATGACCGCCGCAGCCACCGCCTCCGGGAGAGTTTCGGCCACGCTGCGGCGCGCCCGAGGTGATAGGCGCACGTCATGGCGGTTCGGCATCAGGTAGCGCGCCGTTCGCGTGCCATGCCCGCCTTCACCTCATCATTACTGCGACTGTGCCCTTCGGCGAGATCTGCCTCCGCCTCCCGGACCTCCTCCGTAAGTGCACGGTCGGAGAGGATGTTGAGTGTCTCCATCAGGGCGTCGTAGTCGTCCGCACCGAGCAGCACCGTAGCTCTCCTACCGTTGCGTGTCACCTCGAAGCGCTCTTGGGTCGAGGAGGCGGTTCGACGAGCTGGGAGAAGCTGGCCCGGGCGCTGGCCACTGAAAGAATTGTCATGTACAGAATTCTTGCTCAGTTCCGCCGTCGACGACCGGAGTCAGACAGTCACGAAGCCTCGCGCCCTACTCCAGCCACCGCGCGGCCCGCTCGCGGTGCGCCGCGAGTGTCTCGCCGTCCATGCGGTCCAGGTGCGAGGCGATCATGTGCGCGCGTGGGTTCTGGGCGAAGATCTCGCGGTGGTCCTCCACGAACGTCCAGTACAGGGCGTCCCAGTCGGCCTGCCATTCCCCCGGCGGCAGATCGGACATGGTCTTCAGGTAGTTGCTGCCGGAGACGTACGGCTTGGTGGTGATCGAGTCCGCCGCGGCGTACTGGCTCATCGCGTAGACGTTCGGGACCATCACCCAGTCGTAGGCGTCGATGAACATCTCGCAGAACCACCGGTACACCTCATCCGGGTGGATCCGCAGCAGGCACATGGCGTTGCCGAGCACCATCAACCGTTCGATGTGATGGCAGTACCCGGTGGCACGCACGCGGGAGATCACCAGATCCACCGGTTTCAGGCCCGTCTTGCCCGTCCACCAGCCGGGACCGAGCTGCGCGTGATGCCCCAGATGATTCGAGGTCCGCAGCCGCCTCCCGCGGGTGCAGTAGGTGGCGCGCATGTACTCCCGCCACCCGATGACCTGGCGGACGAACCCCTCCAGGGATGCCAAAGGGGTGTCCTCGTCCGCCGCCCCCAAAGCGGCCGTCAGCACCTCGGCCGGGGAGAGCAGGCCGATGTTCAGCGACGCGGTCAGCAGCCCATGGTGGATGAACGGGTGGGTCGCGGAGATCGCGTCCTCATAGGGGCCGAATCCGTCGAGCCTCTCCGTGACGAACTCCGCGAGGTGCTCGCAGGCCTCCTCCGCGCTGGTCGGCCAGGCGAAGGTCTGCGGGTCCCCCGGCGCATCCGGGAACTCTTCTGCGACCCACGCGATCGCCCGCTCCACATCCTCACCAGCGCGGCCCGTGTCGTCGTCAGCGGTGCCGTCCAGGTCCAGGGCGAGTTCCGCACCCACCACTGGGTGGTGCGCGAAGCGGCCCACCACCGGCGGGGTGTACCCGCGGGGAAGCTTCTTGCGGTTCTCCGGGTCGAAGGACCATTGTCCTCCGAGCGGTCCCCCGTCCTCGTCCAGCAGCACGTTCAGCCGCGTGCGCTGCCAGCGGTAGAAGTCCTGCATCCGGGCGTCGTTCGTGCCGAACCAGGCATCGATCTGCTCACGGGTGGTCAGGAAGTTCGGGCTCTCCAGCACGTCCTCGGCGCTCACCGCGCACCCAGCATCGGCGAGCGCCTGCTCGAGGTCCTGCGCGAGCCAGTCGTCCACCACGTCGAACCACGTGACGGAGCTCGGGGAGAGATTCTGCAGAAGCTCGACGAGCTGCTCGCGGGAGCTGCGGTCGCGGCGGCTGCGCAGCACCTCCACCGTGTAGCCAGCCCCGCTCAACCGGCGGGTGAAGCGGTCCATCGAGGCGCGGTGCAGCACCAGCTTGTGCGCGTGGAAGGCGTACTGGCGGACATACAGGTCGTGCTCGATGAGCACGACGACGGTGCCCTGGGGGATCTGCAGCTGCTCCTCGAACAACTGGTGCGGCAGGACGAGACGCACATCCGGATGGTCGCTCGGCATGGCCCTCCCGCGCTCAGGTGCGGTCAGTCTAGGTCTCACATCCCGAGCAGGCGGCAGACACGAGATGATCCCGCCCCCAGCAGGTCTTTTACACTTGCCCCATGGCTCACATTCTCGTCGTCGATGATGATCCGGACATCCGCGAGCTGGTCGCCCTGAAGCTTCGATCCTCGGGGAAGCAGGTCTCCACCGCCGTGTCCGCGGAGGACGCCCAGGAGGTGCTCGCCCGGGAGGACGGCATCGATCTGGCGGTCGTGGACCACATGATGCCGGGCATGACCGGCGTGGACCTGGTGCGGCTGCTGCGCTCCCAGGGGTCGACCCTGCGGATCCTGATGCTCACCGCCCGCAGCCAGGAGCGCGACCTCGAGACCGGGTTCTCCGCCGGTGCGGACGACTACCTCACCAAGCCGTTCTCCCCCCGTGAGCTCTCCGCCCGGGTCACCGCGCTGCTGAACCGGCGATGATCAGCGATCTCGTCGACCCGAGAACGATCGTGGCGACCCTCGTCACCGTGTGGGTCACCATCGCCCTCGTCATCGGGATCGTGCTGGTCACCCACGCGGTGCGGGTCCGCCGCGCTGCCCAGCGCGCCGTGCTGGATGATCGCGCCCGACCCCTCGTGATCGACTTCGTGCTCGATGAGGATGACGCGCCCGCCCACACCGAGACGCTCCGCGAGGCCACCGGCGGCATGGGAACAAGCGTCGACGAGCGGCTGCTGGCGGTGCTGAACACCGTCACCGGTGACGCGCGCGAGCGGATCGTCCGCATGCTCATCGCCCGCGGCCTGCCGCGCCGCCTGCGCCGCGCCACCGGGTCCTGGCGCTCCCACCGCCGCGCCCGCGCCGTCCTCCAGCTCGGCCTGCTGGGCCTGCCCGAGGACGCCGACCTGCTGACCCGCGCGCTCAACGACCGCGCGGCCCTGGTGCGGGCGGTCGCCGTGCGCGCACTGGGGCGCCACCCCAGCCCCCAGAGCGCCCACGCGATCCTCGGCACCATCCGCGAGGACCGGGCGATCCCGGTGCTGGTGTCCATGAACGCCCTGCTGGACATCGGGCACAACCCCGCCTGCCACCGCATCATCCGCGAAGGACTCGTCGATGCGTCCCCGCGGGTCCGCGCCGCCAGTGCCCGCGTGCTGGGGGACCTCACCAGCGCCGCCGACGCGCGCCGCATCGGGATCCTGCTGGACCGCGACCCCGTCCCCTCGGTGCAGCTCGCCGCCGCGACCGCTCTGCGCCGGATCGGCACGGAGATCAACATTC
Source organism: Brachybacterium sp. (assembly GCA_030538435.1). GTDB lineage: Bacteria > Actinomycetota > Actinomycetes > Actinomycetales > Dermabacteraceae > Brachybacterium. The sequence continues at coordinate 6,902 of JAUNUA010000039.1, read as the reverse complement.
CCCAGCTCCTCGCCGGAACCACCTCCTCCTGGGGTCCCGTCCGCTTGGAGGCGCTGCGCGCCCTGCTCACCCTTCCGGCCGCCGCCACAGCGGACGCACTCGCCCAGGTCCGGGGCCTGCACGACCCCGTCCTCGTCCCCCTGCTGGACGCATCCGCCGACCCCCGCCCCGAGGTGTGAGCATTGCTGGACCTGCTGAACCTGAGCGGCACCACCGCCTACGACATCGTCCGCACGATCCTGTGGTGGACCGCCGTCCCCACCCTCGCCTACTTCCTGCTGATCAACCTCTCTTACGGCGCGCTGGTACTGCTGGGTGGGCTCGACGTCCGCCGTTCAGCCCTGCGCCGCTCCGTGCTGGACCTGCCGCAGACCGCCACCTCCCCGCTTTCGCTGGGCCTCACGATCGTGATGCCCGCCTGGAACGAGGCCGCCGTCATCGAGCAGTCCGTCCGCTCCACCCTGGCCCTCGACTACCCCGACCACGAGGTAGTCGTCGTCAACGACGGCTCCACCGATGAGACCGTCCAGATCCTCACCGACGCCTTCGACCTCATCCCCAGCACCCGCGAGATCGACGTCGACGGCGCCGTCGAGGTGCGCGGAGAGATCCTCGGGGTCCTCGAGCCCCGCGACCGCTCCATCCCCCTGGTGGTGCTGGACACCGCCAACTCCGGTCGCTCGGACGCTGTGAACGCCGGTATCTGCGCCGGCTCCAAGGACCTCATGGTCTTCCTCGACGCCGACTCCGTGATGGACCCCGATGCGCTGCTGCTGGCGGTCCAGCCGTTCCTGGACGACCCCCTGCGGGTCGTCGCGACCGGCGGCAGCGTCCGCGCCGTCAACGGCTGCCGCGTCGTCGCCGGGCGCGTCACCAGCATCGATCTGCCGAAGGCCTGGATCGCCCGCTTCCAGGTGGTGGAGTACCTGCGCGCCTTCAGCCTCGGCCGCGCCGGCTGGTCCCTCGCCGGCGCCCTGATGCTGATCTCCGGCGCGTTCGGGGTGTACCGGCGGGACGTGCTGCTATCGGTCGGAGGTCTCGACGCCGACACCATCGGCGAGGACTTCGAACTGGCGATGGCCGTCCACCAGTGGCACCGTGCCCGCCGCCGCGAGTACCGGATGGTGTTCGTCACCGAGCCGACCAGCTGGACCGAGGTGCCCGACACCCTCGCCGTCCTGCGACGCCAGCGAGTGCGCTGGCACCGCGGACTGTGGGAGGTGCTGTGGAAGTACCGCCGGATGCTCGGCAACCCCCGCTACGGGCGCATCGGGATGGTGGGACTGCCGTGGTACTGGCTGTTCGAGCTCTTCGCGCCGCTGTTCGAGGTGATCGGGCTGATCATCATCATTGCCGCCGTGCTGACCGGAGCCGTGGACCCGGTGATGACCCTTGCCCTGCTCGGGGTGGCGCTCGGCACCGGCATCCTCGTCACCATCTTCGCGCTGCTGCTGGAGGAGGTGTCCTTCCACCGCCACCCCTCCTGGCGACAGCTGGTGCTGCTGGTCGCCTGCGCCTTCATGGAGAACATCGGCTACCGCCAGCTCACCGCGATCTGGCGGCTCGAAGGCTGGTGGAAAGCGCTGCGGGGGAAGCGTGCCGAGTGGGGCACGATGTCCCGCACGGGCTTCACGAGCACCTGACCAGCCACTGCATCGGGCTGGCCGGCGGGGTGCCGGCGGGGGCGGCGACCGCGTGCCTCAGGTGCGGGCGCGCGGGAGCGAGACGATCGCCTCGGTCCCCTCCCCGACGGCGGACTCCACCACGAGCTCCCCGCCGTGGGCGCGGACAATGCGCCGGCTGATCATCAGGCCGATGCCCGTGCCGTCGACCCCACTGTCGATCGCGGTCGCGGCCCGGAAGTACGGGGTGAACAGGCGCTGCAGGTCATCCTCGTCGATGCCGATGCCGTCGTCGCGGACGCTCAGGCGCACCGTCGCCGTGAACTCGGGGTCCACTTCCTCGACCTCCAGGGCGATGCGCACCGTGCCGCCCTGCCGGGAGTACTTCACGGCGTTCGACAGGAGATTGTCCACGGCCTGGGCGAGACGCTCCGGGTCGGCGTTGATCAGGTCGACGGGTTCCTCGAGCCCCTCGGCCTCGATCTCGACGCCCCGCGCGGCCGCAGCGGGCGCGTGGGACTGGATCTGGGCGGTGACCAGCGCGGCCAGGTCCGTCGCCCGCTGGCGGTGCGCCATACCCTCGGGACGCACCGATTTCGCGGTCTCCAACAGGCTGAGAATCAAGGACTGCAGCCGTGCGATGTTCCGCCGGACCACCGCCAGATGCGCCCCGACCTGCTCCGGTGGCACCCCCGTGCCACTCTCCCGGGCCTCGGCCACCTCGTCCTCGAGCAGCTCGATGTACCCCGAGATCGAGGTCAGTGGCGTCTTCAGCTCGTGAGAGACATTGGCGAGGAACTGCTCCTCCTGCAGGACCGACAGCAGCGACCCGGTGACGTCGTGGACGGCGACCAGCATGGTGCCGTCGGCGCGACGGCGCGCCGAGACCGACAGCGCGCGCCGCCGAGATGCAGGCCCGGCCCACACCACCTCCCCGCTCAGCTCCCGACCTCCGGCGATGCGACGCAGCGGACCCCGGTCCTCCGCGAGCTCGGTCCTGCCGTCCTCCCCCAGCAGTGGCCCCTCCAGCAGCTCCTCGACGTCGGCCGCGTCGCGGGATCCGTGACCGAGACGACCCACCACGTCCCGCAGCCGCCCGTCGGGGCCGAGCACCCCGTGCACCACCCCGAGGGATGCCGTCACGAGATCCAGCCGCTGGCTGCGATCCTTCCGCTGGCTGACGGCGCGAGCCACGACCGCGGTGACGGCGAGCACCACCACGCTGACCACCAGCGAACGACTCACGACCTGGGTGGTGAATGCGGAGTTGACCAGCACCGGGCCGCTGATCAGCGAGGCGGCGAGGAAGATGAGCGTGATGCCCACGCCGCGCCAGCGCAGGGCAGCGGCGAGCCACACCGCGGGCAGCACCATCAGCACCCCGTGGTAGCCGACCGAGGCGACGCTCGCCCACCTCGTCAGCCCCAGCACCACCAGGTCGAGAACCGGCACCATCAGCAGCAGCTGCGCCCCGTAGCGGGGATAGAACCGGCCGTAGCGCTCCGCGACCACCGCCCCGAATGTCATAGCCGTCAGCAGCAGGATGAGCCCGCTGCCCGTCCAGAACAGGGCCGGCAGCTCGACCTCCTCAGGATCGACCAGCACCAGACTGATCACCAGGCAGATGCTGAGCGCACCCTGCTGGACGAGCGCGGTCCACGGGGTCGGGTGCTGGTCCATCGAGGCGCGGCCCACCGCGCCGGGGCGCTCCGTCGCGAGCGCCTCGCTGGGTCGGGGCATCAGGGAGGTCCTTCGTCGTCGTGGGGCCTTGAGTATCCCCCGAACACCCGATCGACTACGCCGAATCGGGCCCGCGCCGCGCAGGAGACGGCAATACTGGCCAGGATTCCCGTCCCTGGTCACGAAAGGCACCGATGCCCACCGTCTCCGAGCACGTCGCCCGCACCCTCGCCGCTCACGTCGATCATGTCTTCGGCGTCATGGGCAACGGCAACGCCTTCTTCCTGGA
>JAUNUA010000039.1:0-3211 GCA_030538435.1 Brachybacterium sp. | reverse complement strand
CTGGAGCACGCACTCAGCTACCGCGTGCCGACGGTGCTCGCGATCCCCTACGACGTGGCACGACGGGAGGTCGGTGACGTCCCCGCGCTGGAGGGGCCGCGTCCCCTTCCGGTGCCCACCCCGCAGGACCCGTTCACCACCGGGGCGATCGAGGGTCTCGCCGCGGACCTTGCCGCCGCCGAACGCCCGCTGCTTCTGGCCGGGCGCGGGGCGTGGCTCTCCGGCGCCGGGGAGGCGCTCGGGCGCCTGGCCGATGCGACGGGAGCGCTGACGGCCACCACCGCGCTCGCCCAGGGCCTGTTCCCGCGGACCGAGTTCGACCTGGGGGTGGCCGGCGGGTTCGGCACCGCAGGCTCCAAGGCGACCATCGGTGAGGCCGACGTCGTGGTGGTCATCGGTGCATCCCTGAACCAGTTCACCATGCGCTTCGGGGCGCTGCTGTCCCCGGGGACGCGGATCGTGCAGATCGACGTCGCGGACTCCGCCACCCACCCCCACGTCGGTGGGTACATCCGCGGGGACGCCCGGTACATCGTCGAGCAGCTGCTGGAGCACCTGGAGCGCCTGAACGCGCGGCCGGCGGCCTGGCGGGACCAGGTCGATGTGCCGGCGCTGCGCGCGCAGGAACGCGGCGAGGAGGTCGCGGCCGACGGCCTGCTGGACCCGCGCTCGGCGGCGATCCGCATCGCCGAGCTGCTGCCCGAGGATCGGGTGGTCGTCTCCGATGGCGGGCACTTCATCGGCTGGGCGAACATGTACTGGCCGGTGGCCTCCCCCGACCGGATGATGATGGTCGGCACCGCCTACCAGTCGATCGGCCTCGGCTTCCCCTCCGTGCCCGGGGCGGCGGCCGCGCGCCCCGACTCGACCGTCGTCCTCACCAGCGGTGATGGTGGCGGGCTGATGGCGCTGGCAGATCTGGAGACCGCGGTGCGCGTCGCCGGTGGGCGCTGCGTGTGCGTGGTGTGGAACGACCACGTGTACGGCGCCGAAACCCACGTGTACGGGGAGCTGGGCGTGGCCCGTGGCCCCATGGAGATCCCGGAGACCGATTTCGCGCAGCTCGCCGAGGCGTTCGGCGCCGAGGGCGTGGTGGTGCGCAGGCTTGAGGATCTGGAGCGTCTGCGGACGTGGAGCGCGGAGCCGCCCGAGGAGCGGTCACTGCTGATGCTCGACCTGCGGATCTCCGAGAACATCGTCGCCCCCTACCAGGAAGAGATCCTGGCGAAGAACCGCTGAGGGAGCGCGGCCGGTCAGCCGGTAGTGGAGGCGGCTCTCCGCAGAGACGCGGCGGCCTCCTCGCTCCAGGTCACGACCCAGGCGGGCAGCGCAGTCCGGTCCGCGGGCACGGGACCGGTGAGCTCCAGCAGCTCCGCGGAGGTCACGGACCCGCCCGCCTTCTTCAGGAAGCGAGCCCGCACCACAGCGTGGGCTGCGACTTCGCCGCGGGAGACGAACGTCTGTTCCATGTACACCCACTTCTCGTCGATGCCGAGCACGCGGGTGCGCAGCTCGAACCGCTGGAAGGGGTTCAGCGGACGGCGGTAGGAGATCGTCTGCCCGGCAACCACCGGGTACCAGCCCTGCTCCTGGATCACCGACCAGAAGCCGGAGCGGATCATCAGGTCCATCCGCCCGAGGTCCAACAGCGACAGGTACCGGCCGTTGTTCATATGCATCAGCAGGTCCAGGTCCGCCAGGTTCACCCGGAACGGTGTGCGGGCCGTCGACCACAGCGAGATGCGTCGCCCCACCCGGGTGCGCAGCCACAGCACGAGCAGGCGAAGGTACATGTTCATGGGGCGGTGCTCCTCTGTGGCGACGATGCGGTGACCTTAGAGTAATGGCGGGGGCCGACGGGCAGCGCCACCACCTCCCGTAGTCTGGGAACCGTGAGCACAACGACTTCCAAGCCGTCCGAGCGCATCGTCTGGGTGGACTGCGAGATGACCGGCCTCGACAAGAGCGCCGACGCCCTCATCGAGATCGCAGTCCTGGTCACCGACGGGGACCTGAACATCCTCGGGGACGGTGTGGACGTGGTGATCCGGCCGCCCGAGGCGGCGATGGATTCGATGGGCGACTTCGTGCGGACCATGCACACCGAATCGGGTCTGCTCGAGGAGCTGCCCGGCGGGACGACCCTCGCCGAGGCAGAGCGGCAGTGCCTGGACTACGTGCGCGCCCATTGCCCGGAGGCCGGCAAGGCGCCTCTGGCGGGCAACAGCGTCGGCACCGACCGGGTGTTCCTGGAGCGCGACGTGCCGGCCTTCGCCAACTGGCTGTCCTACCGCACGATCGACGTCTCCAGCGTGAAAGAGCTCGCGAAGCGTTGGTTTCCCCGCGTCTACTACAACACCCCTGCCAAGCATGGCGGACACCGGGCACTCGCGGACATCCGCGAGTCCATTCAGGAACTGACGTACTACCGGGAGGTGCTGTTCGTCGCCGAACCCGGACCCAGCACGGAGCAGGTGCGTGCCGCCGCGCAGCGCCTGGAACTGACCGCGGACGGCGAGGAGGCCCCCGTGACCGAGACCCACCCCGATACACCCAACACCCGCGCCCCCTGGCTCGACCTTGCAGCGCACCGCCGCTGGCTGGAGGGCGAGGGTGACGAACTGCTGGTCTTCGGCGCGGATTCAGTGCGCGATGACGGCGGCTTCGCCTGGCTCGACGAGGAGGGCGCCCCGGATCTCTCCCGGCCCTCGGAGCTGTGGATCACCTGCCGGATGACGCACTGCTTCGCGCTCGGCCACCTGCTGGGCCGGCCCGATTTCGGGCGCTTCGCCGACCACGGCATCGCGTCGCTCCGCGGGGTGTTCCGGGACGAGGTCCACGGCGGCTGGTACTCCGCGGTGGCGGGCGGTCAGCCGGTGGATGATTCCAAGCAGGCCTACGCGCACGCCTTCGTGGTGCTCGCTGCCGCCTCCGCGACCGCTGCGGGACGTCCGGGAGCCGCGTCGCTCCTCGAGGAGGCCCTGGCGGTGCTCGACGAGAAGTTCTTCGACGATGACGCCGGGATGAGCGTGGACGTCTGGGACCGATCGTTCTCCGAGCTGGAGGACTACCGCGGGATCAACGCCAACATGCACACCGTGGAGGCGCTGCTCGCCGCGGCCGACGTCACCGGGGACCGCCGCTGGCTGGATCGCGCGGTGCGCATCATGACCCGCGCGATCCACGAGTTCGCACGGAACAACGACTGGGC
>JAUNUA010000360.1 GCA_030538435.1 Brachybacterium sp. | reverse complement strand
ACTTCACCCAGATGTTCGCGCAGGTGACGAACCCGCCCTTGGACTCCATCCGGGAGGAGATGGTGACCTCGCTCGGCATCACCATCGGGGAGTCCCGGAACCTGCTGGAGGCGACCGAGAAGCACGCCCGCCAGCTGGCCCTGCCGTTCCCCGTCCTGGACAACGACCAGCTCGCCGCGATCGTCCACATCGAGGCGGGCCGCGACACCTCCGACTTCCGCACCGTCACCCTGCGCGGCCTGTACGACGTCGCCGGCGGACAGGACGCCCTCGCTGCGCGCCTGCAGGTGATCTGCGAGGAGGCCGTCGCGGCGATCGAGGACGGGGCGACATTCCTGGTGCTCTCCGACCGCGACTCCGACCAGGTCCTCGCCCCCATCCCGTCCCTGCTGCTGACCAGCGCCGTGCACCACCACCTCGTGCGCACCGGCAACCGCACTCGCGCCGCGCTCGTGGTGGAGGCCGGGGACGTGCGGGAGGTCCACCATGCGGCGCTGCTCATCGGCTTCGGGGCGAGCGCACTGAACCCCTACCTCGCCATGGAGACCGCGGAACTTCTCGCCGAGCGCGGCGTCACCGGCGGCGTCGCCCCGGACCAGGCCGTCGCGAACCTCATCCAGGGCCTCGGCAAGGGCGTCCTGAAGATCATGTCCAAGATGGGTGTCTCCACCGTCTCCTCCTACCGCGGCAGCCAGCTGTTCGAAGCAGTGGGGCTGTCCGAGGAGCTGGTCCGCGACTACTTCCCGGGGGTCATCTCCCGCCTGGACGGCGTGGGACTGGACATCATCGCCGCGGAGGTCGCCGCTCGCCACGCGATCGCCTACCCGCCGCGGGGGGACCTCGCCGACCACCGTCGCCTGCCCGTCGGCGGGGAGTACCAGTGGCGCCGCGAGGGGCCACCGCACCTGTTCGACCCGGAGACCGTGTTCCGCCTGCAGCACTCCACCCGGAACCGTCAGTACGAGGAGTTCCGCCGCTACACCGACCGGGTCGACGACCAGTCCCGCGAGCTGCAGACGCTGCGCGGGCTGTTCCGCCTGCGCGACAGCGTACTGCCGCCGGTCCCGCTGGAGGAGGTGGAGCCCGTCTCCGCGATCGTGACACGCTTCATGACCGGGGCGATGAGCTACGGCTCCATCTCCCAGGAGGCACACGAGACCCTCGCGGTCGCGATGAACCGGCTCGGCGGTATGTCGAACTCCGGGGAGGGCGGCGAAGACCCGGTCCGCCTGCGGGACCCGGAGCGCTCCAGCGCCATCAAGCAGATCGCCTCCGGACGCTTCGGCGTGACCAGCGAGTACCTGACCTTCGCCCGCGACATCCAGATCAAGATGGCCCAGGGAGCCAAACCCGGCGAGGGTGGCCAACTGCCCGGCGCGAAGGTGTACCCGTGGATCGCCCGCACGCGCCACTCCACCCCCGGTATCGGCCTCATCTCCCCGCCGCCGCACCACGACATCTACTCGATCGAGGACCTCGCCCAGCTGATCCACGACGCGAAGTCCGCGAACCCGCAGGCCCGTATCCATGTCAAGCTCGTCTCCCGATTCGGGGTGGGGACCGTCGCGACCGGTGTCTCCAAGGCCCACGCCGACGTGGTGCTCGTCTCCGGGCATGATGGTGGCACCGGGGCGAGCCCTCTGAACTCGCTGAAGCACGCCGGCACCCCCTGGGAGCTGGGTCTCGCGGAGGCGCAGCAGACATTGCTGCTGAACGGGCTCAGGGACCGGATCACCGTGCAGGTCGACGGGCAGATGAAAACGGGGCGCGATGTCGTGATCGCGGCGCTCCTCGGTGCCGAGGAGTATGGATTCGCCACAGCACCGCTGGTCGTCTCCGGCTGCATCATGATGCGGGTCTGCCACCTGGACACCTGCCCCGTCGGCGTCG
>JAUNUA010000038.1 GCA_030538435.1 Brachybacterium sp. | reverse complement strand
AGAGCGTTCGACTGAAAATCGAAAGGTCACCGGATCGACGCCGGTCGGAGCCACCGCGAAGAACCCCCGCCCACGGTGGGGGTTCTTCTCTGTCCGGGCACCTGGTGCGGAGGGGCACCGCCGGGAGGCGCTGTGGTCGGGTGCCAGCCCCGCCCATGCCGTGGTCCTGCCCTTCCCCAGTACGTAGGACGCACCCGTGGTGTCCCACGTAGAGTTGGGCTGTCGGGCGCACTACCGTGCGTCCGCTCGAACGTTCCGCCCCGACGACGGGGCCGACTGGACGAAGGAGCACTCAACGACGATGTCTGACGCATCCACCAACCCGGACCTCGAGATCGCCCAGGCGGCGACGCTTCAGCCCATCCAGGCGATCGCCGAGACCGCCGGCATTCCCGAGGACGCCCTGATTCCCTACGGGAAGTACAAGGCGAAGATCGACACCACGGTGCTGCCTGCCGCGCAGCCCTCCCCCGACGCGAAGCTGGTCCTGGTCACCGCGATGTCCCCCACCCCCGCCGGGGAGGGCAAGTCGACCACCACCGTCGGCCTGTCGGACGCTTTCACCCTGAAGGGCAAGCGGACCATGGTGGCGCTGCGCGAGCCGGCGCTCGGCCCGATCATGGGCATCAAGGGCGGTGCCACCGGCGGCGGCCACTCCCAGGTGGTGCCGATGGAGGACATCAACCTCCATTTCACCGGTGACTTCCACGCCATCCAGATCGCCAACAACACCCTCGCTGCGCTGCTGGACAACCATCTGCAGCAGGGCAACAAGCTCGGCATCGACCCGCGGCGCATCCAGTGGAAGCGCGTCGTGGACGTCAACGACCGGGCACTGCGCTCTGTCGTGATCGGCCTCGGCGGTCCCCTCCAGGGTGTCCCGCGCGAAGACGGCTTCGACATCGTCGTCGCCTCCGAGATCATGGCGGTGCTGTGCCTGGCCACCGACCTGCAGGACCTCGCGAAGCGCATCGACTCGATCGTCGTGGGCATGACCTACGACCGCGAACCCGTCACGGTCGCGGACCTCGAGATCGGCGGCGCGATCACCATGCTGCTGAAGGACGCCATCAACCCCAACCTGGTGCAGACCCTCGGTGGCACCCCGGCGCTGGTCCACGGCGGCCCGTTCGCGAACATCGCGCACGGCTGCAACTCCCTGGTCGCGACCCGCCTCGCGAACAACCTCGCGGACATCACCGTCACCGAAGCGGGCTTCGGCTCGGACCTGGGGGCGGAGAAGTTCCTGGACATCAAGGCCCGCTACGGCGGTCTCGAGCCCGACGCGGTCGTCGTCGTCGCCACGGTCCGCGCGCTGAAGATGCACGGTGGGGTGAAGAAGGACGAGCTCGCGACCGAGAACATCGACGCCGCCCTGGAGGGCACCTCGAACCTGCGCCGCCATGCGGAGAACATCCGCAAGTTCGGCCTGGAGCCCGTGATCGCCCTGAACCGCTTCCCCACCGACACCGAGGCGGAGCTCGACGCCGTGCTCGGCTGGGCTCAGGAGAACGGCTTCAAGGCCGCCCTCTCCGAGGTCTGGGCGAAGGGCGGCGAGGGTGGTCTGGCGGTCGCCGATGAGGTCCTGAAGGCCTTCGACGAGCCCCGCGAGTTCCACCACCTGTACGACCCGGCCGACGGGATCGAGGCGTCGCTGCGCACGATCGCCACCGAGGTCTACGGGGCGAAGGACGTGGTGTTCGAGGACAAAGCGCCCGCGAAGCTGCGGATGCTGAAGAAGAACGGCTGGGACACCCTGCCCGTCTGCGTCGCGAAGACCCAGTACTCCTTCTCCGACGACCCCGCGGCGCTCGGCGCCCCCGAGGGTCACACCCTGCATGTGCGCGACCTGGTGCCGAAGATCGGCTCCGGGTTCGTGGTCGCGCTGACCGGCTCCATCATGACCATGCCGGGCCTGCCGAAGGAACCGGCAGCGCTGCGCATGGGCGTGGACGCCGACGGCAACGCCAAAGGCCTCTTCTGACCTGACCACACGGAGTGCCAGAGAGCGAACGGGCCGGTCCCCCTGTCGGGGACCGGCCCGTTCATCGTCTCTGTGGCGCTGTCCGATAGGTTGCGCGGCGCCGCTCAGCGCTCGTGGTGGGTGCGCTCCTCGGCGAGCTCCTCGCCATCCTCGGTGGCGGGCACCTCGTCGGGGTCTGCCTCGTGGGCCTCGACCTCGGTCTCCTCGTCGGAGGTGACCTCGTCGAAGGGGTCCTCGGGTTCGACCTCACCGGTTTCCGCGTCGGGGTCGATGTCCATGTCCTCGCGGGGATCGCGGCGTGGTTCGGGCTCGTCCCAGTTCGCGATGGTGCTCAGATCCCCGCCGCGCGGACCGCCCGCGAACCGGTTCACGGGGAAGCGGTTCACGCGCTCGTCGGTGAGGCTGTCATCCGAGGGGGGCTCGCCGACCCCGGAGTCCTCGACCTCGTCGACGAAACCGTCCTCGTCGTCGTCCTGGTCCATCTTGCGCGCAAGCCGCGGGGTGAGGTCGTCGATCACGTAGCGGGAGCCGTGCACGAGACCGCGGCGGAACGCCGCCCGACCCAGCATGGTGCTCGCCGCGGGCATCGTCATCATCTGTGCGAGCAGCACCACCAGCATCGCCGCGAACGTGACGAGGGTGGGCTGGACGACGACGACGCCACCCAGGATGAGTGCCAGCCCGATGGTCTGCGGGATGGAGATGCCGTGCAGCACGGTCAGGGCGTCGGGAAAGCGGAGGGTGCCGATGGCGCCGGCGAGGGTGAACAGCGCGCCGATCGTCATCATCACCAGCGCGATGATTTCCTGGGGGGTCATCGGTCCTCACCCTCCTCACGTCGGGCACGGCGCCCGCGAGCGCGGGCGGGCTCCTCGGGCGGGTCCTGCGCCTGGTGCTCATCGCCGCTCAGATCGTTCTCCGCGGCGTCGATGCCACCGCCGACCGCCGGTGAGTCGTCGGCCTGTACCGGGACCACGCTGCGGTCCTCCACGGTGCCCTCCGGCACGCGCGCGGTGGAGTTCGCTCCGGGCTGCTCGGGGTGGCCGATGGGTGGGGCCTGCCCGCTGCCGACATGCTCGTGGACCACCTCGTGGCCCGGGGAGCTGGTGTCCGCGGAGGTGTTCTCTCCGCGCATCTTCTGCGGGGCGGGCCCGGCGGCCTCCTGCCGTCCGACGAAGCGGGCGATCACCACGGTGGAGAGGAACCCGGTGGCGGTCAGCGCGAGCATCGCGGTGAGGGCGAACTCGGAGCCCGTGGTCGCCGCGTACAGGGCGAAACCCATGACGACCAGCACGATGATCATGTCCGAGGCCGCCGCGCGGTCCAGGATGTTCGGTCCGGTGATGGTGCGGACGATCGGGGCGATCGTGGACAGGGCCACGATCACGCCGACAATGACGAGTCCCATCTCGAAGGTCATCGCAGTCCCGCCCCCTCCAGGATGTCCTTGCGCGCCAGGGCCTTCAGCAGTCGTGCCTCCTGCTCGAGGACGCGGCGCCGCGCGAGCTCCACCCCGGCCTCGTCCTCCGCGCCGATCACGTGGAGGAACAGGGTGCCGGTGGAGCGCTGCGCCTCGACCACGATCGAACCGGGGACGAGGGTGGCGAGCATGCCGGTGATGGTCAGGAACAGGTCGGAGCGAGACGCCAGACGGATCGCGACCACCGAGTTCTTCACCGTCGGGCCGGGGCGGATCGAATACCAGCCCACCTCGCAGGCGGAGCGGAACACGTCCACGCAGAACACCAGCACCAGCCAGATGAAGGAGAGCGGCCGGAACGCGATCTCCTGGCCGGTGGGCGGCATCGGGAACAGCAGGAACAGCACGGCGGCGACGAGCAGGCCGCCGAGCACATCGGAGGCGGACCAGTTGCCCCACAGGAAGCACCAGAACACGGTCAGGACCAGAATGCCGAGCCAGTTGTGGCGCAGGTCCAGGATTCTCTGCATCATCGCGCGATCACCGTGCCCTCACGACGTGACCGGAGTCGTCGATGGTGTAGACCAGCTGCTCCGCGGCGCCCTCGCCGAGGACGGCGCTGACGTACGGGCTGCGGTCCAGGACCGAGCGGGCTGCCTCGTCGGAGAACTCCAGCAGTGGGCCGGCGGCGACGGTCAGGAGCAGCGAGAACGCGACCAGGGCGCCCGTCGCCCAGTAGGTGATGCGCGGGACGGGGCGGGACTCGCGGGTGATGTCCTCCGGGGCCTCCTGCCAGAAGGCGCGGCTCCAGATCTTGGCGATCGCGTACAGGGTCAGCAGGCCCACCGCGACCGCGATGCCGACCAGGGTGTAGGACAGCCAGGTGTCGAACTCGATGCCCGCGATCACCAGGCCCAGCTTGCCGATGAACCCGGAGAACGGGGGGATCCCGGCGACGTTCATCGCGGGGATGAAGAACAGCACGGCGATCCAGGGCGCGACCTTCGCGAGCCCGCCGAGGCGCGCCAGGTTCGTGGTGCCGCCCTTCTGCTCGATGAGGCCCGCGGAGAGGAACAGGGTGGTCTGCACGGTGATGTGGTGGGCGACGTAGAAGATCGTCGCGGCCATGGCGGTGCGGGTGCCGAGGCCGATCCCGAAGATCATGTAGCCCATGTGGGAGACGAGGATGAACGACAGCACGCGCTTCAGGTCCGTCTGGGCGATGGCCCCGAGGATCCCGATCAGCAAGCTCAGTCCGGCGGCGATCAGCAGCAGCGTGGAGATCTGCGAGGCCGGGAACAGCAGGGTCTCCAGGCGGATGATCGCGTAGATGCCGACCTTCGTCAGCAGGCCTGCGAACACGGCGGTCACCGGAGCGGGCGCCGTCGGGTAGGAGTCCGGCAGCCACGCCGAGAGCGGGAAGATCGCCGCTTTGATGCCGAAGGCCACCAGCAGCACCAGTTCGAGGGCCATCCGCGGGACAGCATCGACCTGGTCGAGGCGAACCGCGAGCTCGGCCATGTTCACCGTGCCGACGGCCGCGTACACGCTCGCCACACCCACCAGGAACAGCAGGGAGCTGACGAGGGAGACGATGACGTAGGTGGTGGCGGCGCGGATACGGCTCGCCGACCCGCCGAGCGTCAGCAGCACGTATGAGGCAGCCAACAGGATCTCGAAGCCGACGTACAGGTTGAAGAGGTCACCGGCGAGGAACGCGTTGCTGACGCCGGCGACCAGCACCAGGTAGGTGGGGTGGTAGATCGCGACGGGGGTCTTCTCCGAGCGTTCGGAGACGGCCTGCGCGCTGGAGTACAGCAGCACGCACAGGGTGACGACGGAGGAGACGACCAGCATCAGCGCGGACAGCCGGTCCATCACCAGGGTGATGCCGAGCTGCGGCACCCAGTTGCCGATGTACAGCACGATCGTGCCGTGCTCGGCGACGTGGAAGGCCAGCAGCAGCGTGACCGCGAGGATCGCGACCAGGGTGCCGATGGTCAGCCACAGCTGGGCGCGGACGTGGTGGCGCAGCAGCAGCGCGAAGGAGGCGCCCAGCAGCGGCAGCATCACCGGGAGGGCGAGGAGCAGCTCGATGGTCATCGATCGCCTCCAGCTCGCTGCTCGTCGGTGGGATCCGGGTCCTCGTCGCTTTCCGTGTGATCCGGGGGGACGTCCTCATCGGAGGTCAGGTCCGAGCCGACGGGGTCGACCTCGTCGAGGTCCTCGTCCTCGTCGTCGGCTTCCACCGAGCTGTGCTGGGCGGTGGTGAGGGCTCCGCGTCGGTGCTCCTCGGACAGGGACCCGGCGCGGGGGATCCGGTCGTTGCTGCCGCGTCGGCGCGTGCGGCGCAGCACCCGGCGGTCCTCGACGTCGTCGGGGACCTCGTCGTGGCCGAACAGCTGCCAGGCCCGGTAGGACAGGGCGATCACGAACGCCGCGATGCCCATGGCGATGACGATCGCGGTGAGGACCATGGCGTACGGCAGCGGGTCGGTCATCTCCCCGGCGGGGGCTGTGCCCTCGAAGGGCGGCAGGCCGGGTCGGCCGGAAGCGACCAGGAACAGCAGGTTCACGCCATTGCCGGCGAGCACGAAGCCCATCAGCACACGGGTGAGGGTGCGCTCCAGCAGCAAGTAGACGCCGCAGGCGATCATCACCCCGGCGGCGAGGATCACGGCGAGGCTAACGGGCATCGAGCTCGGCCTCCTGCTGCAGATCGATCTGAGCGCCCAGGGAGCGCAGGAAGTCCAGGGCCACGCCGAGCACCACCAGGTACACGCCGACGTCGAAGACGAGGGCGGAGGCGATGTGGGTGTAGCCGAGGACGGGCAGGTCGTAACTGAGGTTGATGGATTCGAAGATGCCCTTGCCGAACAGCAGCGGCATCACTCCGGACAGGGTGGCGATCGCCATGCCGACGCCGAGCACGTGACCGGCGTGCACGGGCATCGCCTCGATCAGCTCGTAGCGGCCGCCGGCGAGGTAGCGCATCGCGACCGCGAGACCGGCCACGAGACCACCGGCGAAGCCGCCGCCGGGGTAGTTGTGCCCGGCGATCAGCAGGTACACCGAGAACATCATCATCAGCGGGAAGGCGACGCGGGTGATGACCTCGAGGATCACGATGCGCCGCTCCGGGGCGAGGGTTCGCCCGGCGGACAGCCAGGTGCGCCAGCGGTTGCCCATCGGCTCCCCGTCGGGACGGGAGTCGAAGTTCAGGACGTTCTCCGGCAGCGTGCGAGCCTCGGGGTGGCGCCAGATCGCGTCGGTGCCCTGGACCTCCCGCACGCGGGGGATGCGCTGCTCGCGACTGGTGATGAAGATCAGGGATGCGACGCCGGTGGCGACAGCCAGCAGCACCGACAGCTCGCCGAAGGTGTCCCACACGCGGGCGTCGACCAGGGTCACGTTCACGACGTTGTGGCCACCGCCGATCGTGTAGGCCTCATCGATCAGTCCCGGACCCAGCGGGTCGGCGGTGCGGGCCCCGGCCGCGTACACGGTCACCGAGCACAGCACCACGGCGGTGCCGATGGCGATGCCCCAGCGCAGGAACTGGTCGGTCTTCAGCGGGCGGCGGGAGAAGTGCACCGGGAGGCGACGCAGCACGAGGACCACCACAATGGTCAGCATCGTCTCGACCAGCACCTGGGTGGTGGCGACGTCGGAGGCGCCCCACAGCAGGAAGAAGGTCGCGGCGGCGAAGCCGGTGCCGGTGATCAGCAGCACCGCGCGCATGCGGCGGCGGGAGCGAGCGGCACCGATGGAGGCGACCGCGACGACCGCGAGGACCAGCACCTCGGCGGGGCTGAAGAACCACACCAGGTTGTCGGGCAGCACCCCACCGGAGGCGAGGATCGGGGCGGTCAGCAGGATCAACACGATCAGCATGGTGCCGAGGGTGTAGGGCAGGGAGCCGCGCTGGAACAGGGAGATCACCCAGACGGCCACGGTGTCGGTGCCGCGCATGAGCTTCCGGAAGCCTCGCTCGGCATCGAGCACGTCGAGGTGCTTCTCGCCCCAGGTCTGCGGGGACAGCGCCGTCTGGATCCGGCTGAAGGGGCGGGTGAGCAGGGCGAGCACGGCACCGCCGGCGAGGGCGATGACGCTCAGCAGGAGCGGGATGCCGATCGGCGGGATCGCCACCAGGTGCACCTTCTCGTTCCCGGCGAGGGCGGGGACGGTATCGGAGTAGCCGCGCAGCACCGTCTCGACGGCACCGGGGATGATCGCGAAGACGATGGTGGCGGTGCCGATCAGGGCAGGCGGCAGCCAGTAGAGGACGGGGATCGCGGGGCTGGGGGCGGTCTCCGGGATCCGGTCGTCGTCGGCGGGCCCGAAGGCGCCCCGCACGAAACGCCAGGCGTAGGCGACGGTGAGGATCGATCCGCTGACCAGGGCGATCAGCAGGCCGGTCTCGAAGGTGCTGGCGGAGTACCAGAGGCTCGCGAGCACCGCTTCCTTGGAGATGAAGCCGAACAGCGGCGGGATCCCGGCCATGGAGGCGGCGGAGATGATGCCGATCGCGGCGATCACCGGGGAGGCGCGGCCGACACCGTGCAGGACCCGCAGGTCGCGCGTGCCGAACTTCTTGTCGATGATGCCGACGACCATGAACAGCGGCGCCTTGAACACGGCGTGCGCGATCAGCAGCGACAGCGCCGCAAGGCTCGCACCCTCGTTGCCCAGCGAGGCGACCGCAGCCATGAATCCGAGCTGGGAGACGGTGCCGTAGGCGAGCAGCAGCTTGATATCGGTCTGGCGCAGCGCCCGCCAGCCCCCGACGATCATAGTGACGGCACCGAGCACACCAAGGATCACCTGGATGCTGGGCAGCAGTGCGATCACGGGGGCCATCCGCAGGATCAGGAAGATCCCGGCCTTCACCATCGCCGCGGCGTGCAGGTACGCCGAGACGGGGGTGGGCGCGGCCATCGCCCCGGGGAGCCAGAAGTGGGTGGGCACGAGCGCCGACTTCGAGGCGGCACCCGCCATGATCAGCAGCATCGCCACGATCAGGGAGGGACCGGCGGTCTCCCACATGGGGTCCTGCACGATCGAGCTCATGCTCATCGTCCCGGCCTGCACGGCGAGGATCAGCAGGCCGACCATCATCGCGAGACCGCCGATGGTGGTGGAGATCAGCGCGTTCATCGCCGCGCGGCGGGAGGCGCGCTTCTCCAGGTAGTGCCCGATCAGCAGGTAGGAGAAGACGGTGGTGAGCTCCCAGAAGGTGAACATCACCATCACGTCGTCCGCGATGACGAGGCCCGCCATGGCACCCGCGAAGGCCATGAGCACCCCGGCGAAGCGGGCGAGTCCCGGCTCGGTGTCCTTGAAGTACCGGGCGCAGTAGGCCACGACCAGGGCACCGATGCCGGTGACGATCAGCATCATCACCCAGGACAGCACGTCCAGGCGGAAGGTGAGGGACACCCCGAACGTCGGCATCCACGGCAGCACCTCGACGTAAGGGGTGGAGGCCAGGCCGATCGGGGAGAAGGTGGCGATCCAGGCAGCCGACGCCGCGGGGACCAGCGCAAGGGGGTAGAAGGCGTTGCGCCCCATCGCTCGCACCAGCATCGGCGCGATCAGTGCCGCGACGAAGTGCGCGACGAGGATGAGGATCACGCGGTCTCCCTTCGGGGCGGCTGCATGGCGGGGATGAGGCTGCTGACGGGGCGGAAAAGGCCACGCCAGTATAGGAGGACGCCCCCGGAGACGTCCCCCTGGCGAGTTTATAGTGTGAGCATGTCCGCGCCCTCGCCCGGTGGCCGCCCGTCCCCTTCCGACAGGTCCGGCCCGGCGGTCGCCGACCCCGACCACTACCCGGAGGTCCACGCCGTCCTGATCCCCGCGGGCCCTGAGCGTCGCCGGGGAGTGCGCGCGTTCGCCGCCTGGGACGGCGGGATGTCCGCCTTCAACTCGATCATCCTCACCTTCGTGTTCGTCACCTACGTGACGTCCGGGGTGGCCGCGTCTGGGGTCACCGGCGATGAGGCGGTTGCCGAGGCCCGCACCCACGGGGCGAACGTCGTCTCCGCGGCGCAGACCGCGGGGGCGGTGCTGATCGCGCTGCTCGCACCGCTGCTGGGGAATCTCGCCGACGCCGGCGGGCGGCGGAACCTGCTGCTGCGGGTGTTCACCCTCGCGACCATCGTCGTGATCGCCTCGATGGTGTTCGTGCGGGAGGACCCCGACTACCTGTGGCTGGGGGCGGCGCTGATCGCGATCGCGATGGTGCTCTCCGAGCTCGCGGGGGTGTTCGTCAACTCGGTCCTGCCGCAGATCTCCACCCCTGAGAATCGCGGCCGCGTGTCCGGGACGGCGTGGGCGATCGGGTACTGGGGCTCGATCCTGTCGCTCGCCCTGGTGCTGGTGCTGTTCGTCATGCCGGGAACGGGACTGCTGGGCCTGCCGGCGGAGGACGGCTGGAATCTGCGGGCGATCCCGCTGTTCGTGGCGCTGTGGATCCTGGTGCTCACGATCCCGCTGATGCGGCGCGCCCCGGCGATGCCCCGGCAGATCGGCGCCGAGCGGTGGACCCCGTGGCAGGGGTATGCGGATATCGGTCGGCGCCTGGTGCGCGCCTTCCGGCAGGAACCGGTGATGCTGCACTTCCTCATCGCCTCCGCGATCTACCGCGACGGCCTGGGCGCGATCTTCTCCCTCGCCGCCGTGATCGCCGCGGCCGCGTACGGCTTCGACACCACCGATGTCATCTTCTTCGGGATCGCCGCGAACCTGGTTGCCGGCACCGGCGTGTTCCTCGGTGGCAAGGCCGATGACCGCTTCGGGACGCGGCGCGTGATCATCGCCGGGTGCGCCGCGATCATCGTGCTGGGCATCGGGGTGGTGCTGGTCCACTCCGAGCTGGCGTTCTGGATCGGAGGGCTCGCGATCTGCCTGTTCGTCGGCCCGATCCAGTCGGCGTCCCGGAACCTGCTGACCCGCCTGTCCGATCCGGGGCGGGAGACGGAGAACTTCGGGCTGTACGCGATGACGGGCCGGGCGATGGGGTTCCTGGGCACGGGGGCGTTCTCCCTCGCGGTGCTGCTCACCGGCGATGTCCGCTTCGGGATGGTCGGGATCATCGTGGTGCTCGCGCTCGGGCTGCTGGCGTTCCTGCCGGCGCGGCTCGGAGAGGCCGGGATGTCCCAGCGCACCCTTGCCGGCGCCCCGCGGAACCCCGACGCAGCGTAAGGCTTCACGCCGCCTCCCGCCACCGCGCATCACCGAGGTGACGCTTCACGCCGCTTCCCGTTGCTTGATGCGGCAGGAACCGTCACCGCGATCAGTCGGCGGGCTCGTCCTCGGCGACCTCGATCAGGGTGCGGTGGAAGTTCAGCGAGGAGCGCGACGGGGTGGGGCCGCGCTGACCGAGGTAGCGGTTCTGGTTCGGGCCGGTGCCGTACGGGTTCTCCGCGGGAGTGTTCAGGCGGAAGAAGCACAGCTGCCCGATCTTCATCCCCGGCCACAGCGCCACCGGCAACGTGGCGACATTGGAGAGCTCCAGGGTGATGTGGCCGGTGAACCCGGGGTCGATGAACCCGGCGGTGGAGTGGGTGAGCAGACCCAGGCGACCGAGGGAGCTCTTCCCCTCCAGGCGTGCGGCGATGTCATCGGGCAGGGACACCTGCTCGTAGGTCGAGGCCAGCACGAACTCTCCGGGGTGCAGCATGTACGCCTCCTCCGGGTCCACGGCGATCTCCCGGGTGAGGTCGTCCTGCGGAGCGGCCGGGTCGATCATCGCGTACTTGTGGTTGTCGAACACCCGGAAGAAGCGGTCGATGCGGACGTCCACGGACGCGGGCTGGACCATCGTGGGATCGAAGGGGTCAAGGCGCACACGGCCGTCGTCGAGCTGGGCGCGGATGTCACGGTCGCTGAGAAGCACGAGGCCCAGCGTATCCGCTACACTGGCGAGCGGCCCTGCGGGGCCACGGCAGCCGTTCCGGCTGCGCGCGGGTGTAGTTCAATGGTAGAACTTCAGCTTCCCAAGCTGACGGCGCGGGTTCGATTCCCGTCACCCGCTCCCGATCCGAGAGCCCCTGGTCCGCCGGGGGCTCTCGTGCTGTCCGGGGGGTCAGGCGGCCTCGGTGAGGTGGACGAGCAGCGCGCCGGCGTACGCGTCCTCGGCGCGCGGCGCCCGGACGTCGCGTTTTTTCCCGCCACCCGGCCGGACCTCGACGACGAAGGCGTCGTCCTCCTCCCGGCGGAGCGCCACGAACTGCTCCCCCAGGGCGTCGCGCAGCTGGTCCTCGCGCGGGATCCAGATCGCCTCCTCCTGCTGGATGGAGTCGAGCGCCCACTCGGTGGTGCCGTTGAAGCGGAACACGTTGCCGCCGTGCCGGTCCACCCCGGCCTCCACCACCATGTTCGCCAGCATGAAGACGTCATCGCGGAGCAGCTCCGCGTCGATCGTGAAATGGTCGCCGTCCCGCGGTTCCCACCGCAGCCCAGCGTCGCGGAGGCGGATGGCCACGTCGATGTCGATCATCGGCCCAGTCTACGAGGCGCTCCCGGTCCCGCCCAGGGGTCGGTGGGAGGTGCTCCGGTACCATGCAGCGCATGCCCAAGATCATCGGCGGCTCCCTCGAGGAGCACCGCGAGCGCACGCGCACGCGCATCTTCGGTGCGCTCGGCGAGCTGATGGAGACCGAGGACTTCGACGCCCTCACCTTCTCCCGTGTCGCGCAGGCCGCCGGGGTCGGACGCACCGCGATGTACAACCACTTCCCCGACAAGGACGCCCTGCTCGTCGAGTTCGCGATGCACGAGACGACCGGGTACCTGGAGCAGCTCCGCGACGGGATCGCTGACGCGACCACCACGGTCGAGGCGGTGGAGCTGTATGTGCGGACGCAGGTGAGCCTGCGCGGGGCCTTCCACATGCCGTCCCGCTCCGCTAGCGGCGGCACCCTCGCCCCGGAGACCGCCCGCCGGATGCGCGAGCACGTCGTCATGATCGAGGACGTGCTGCGCCAGATCCTCCTGGAGGGCATCCGCGCCGGGGAGCTCGCCCCCGACCTCGACGTGGATGCGACGGTGCGCATTGTGAACACGCTGCTGATCGGACGCAGCACCGCCGCCGACTCCGAGCTGGAGGCGCTGGTGGTGTTCGTCCTGCGCGGGCTCGGCGCGCACACGTAAGGCACGTCCCCGCGCGAGGCGGGACGCCGGACTCTGCTACTCCCCCGTGCGGCGCCGGTCGCGTGGCTTCTTCGCCGCGGCACCCCGGGCGGAGCGACGGGACCCGCGCGGTCGACGCGCCCCCTCCTCGTCCTCGGCGTCCCACGACGTCAGCAGCGGATCCCCTGCGCTGTCGTCGTCGGCCTCCCGGTCGCGACGTCCGAACAGCGGTTGGTCTGCCTCCTCGACGTGGTCGTCGAGGTCCGGCTGCGAGGTGCCGGCAAGCGCCGACCATGCGGCGATCAGCAGGATCAGGGCGCCGACGGCTACCAGCAGGCGCAGCCAGACGCTGGTACCACCGGTGGACATGTCCACCACGGATGGGACAACGAGTGCCGCGACCAGGGCGGACAGCATAGCGGCCGGGACGGCGGTCGCGCCAAGGGCGCCGCGCATGCCGGTGCCGATCACGGCGTTGCCGAGCGCCGCGGAATGCGCCCAGGAGGAGCGCCCGCCGTACCGACCGGACTCGATGACCTCCAGCGCCGCCGCGCCGGTGGCCGCCGAGAACGTCGACCACAGGCCGAGCAGCAGGGCGGTGAGGACCACGGCCACCGTGAACGCCGGCAGCGCGGCCCCGCCCACGCCGAATCCGGCGATGAGGGGCATCAGCACGGCGAGAGCCAGGGGCAGCAGGGCCGCGGTGCGGGTGCTGGGGGCGAGGTCGTCGAGGTGCAGGGCACCGCTGCCGTGCTGGAGCAGGGCGGCGCGGCTCTCGACGACCGCGTCGGCAGCGACCCGTCGGCCCGCCTCGAGCACGGCCGCGGCGACGAGCAGCACGGTCATGGCGCCGAGCGCGGTCCCCCCGAGCACGGCGAGGGAGGACGGGGTGAGCGCGTACAGAGCGCGGTCCTGCCACAGGCTGGCGCCGCGACCGCCCGGCGTGGTGATCGCCGAGTTCAGGGCGGCGACGACCGCGCCGACGGCAGCGAGACCCACCAGGGCGGATGCGATCTGGAGCACGACGGAGGTGGAGGTCTCCCCGTCCCGGGCGGCCTCGCGCAGACTGCGCTCGGCGTCCTCCCGGTCTCCGAGCAGACCCGCGGTGTGCAGGGCGGCGTGACCGGCGGAGACGACGAGCATCCCGGCGGCCGCGTAGGCGAGCAGCAGCAGTGTCAGCAGGGAGATGCCCTCCCCCACCACCATCAGGGCGCCGAGGGCGATCACCACCAGCAGGACGAGGCCCGCTGCCGCGAATCCGCCGACGCCGGTCCCGGTGAGGGCCCCGATCGCCCCGCCCGTGCGGGAGGTGCGCCCCACCAGCAGGGTCGGGCCGCTGCGGTGCCCGGTGATGACGCCGGCCAGGTGGTGGGTGGCGAACGCCAGGAGGGCACCTGTCCCGAGGGCGATCGCGGCGACGGTGTTGGGGTGGATCGAGTACAGGGCGATGACGTCGACCATGGTGTCGGCCTCGGGCCCGGATCCGATGCCGCCCTGTTGGGCGGGCGCCTGCAGCAGCTCCCCGAGGTGCTCCCCGGCCTGGATGAGCTGCTCCTCGAGCTGGTCGCGCGGAATGGGCTGTCCCCCGGTGATGGCGGGGTCGGTGAAGTTGCCGAGCCCGACGGCGTCGAAGCGGAGGGAGCCGTAGGCGCGGGGCAGCCACAGACCGATCGCGGCGATCAGCCCGCCCGCGCCGAGCAGTCCGGGGATCGCACCGCCCAGCGTCAGGGTGGCGCTCTCCCGGCCCGCCGTACCGAGCTGCGGCACCAGGGTGGAGACGAGGGCTGCGAGCATCGCGGCGCCGAGGGCGACGAGCGGCACCAGCAGACCCTCGACCATGAGGACGGGGACGCCCAGGGCGACACCGACGCCGAGGACCGCTGCGGCGATCGCCATCAGGTCGGCGGCGCGCACGGGCGCGCGGCGCAGCAGCTCCGCGCGCTGGGCGTGGACGGCGCCGGGGTTGTCCGCCGCCTCGCGGCCCAGGTCGTTCTCATCGGCCCCGACCAAGAGGGCGGCACCGGCGGTCGCGATGTCGGCGGTCGCGGAGACCACCCGCAGGGCGAGCGCGGAGGTGACGGCGCCGGCGGCGAAGGCGAGCAGGGACGTCCC
>JAUNUA010000037.1 GCA_030538435.1 Brachybacterium sp. | reverse complement strand
GCCGCCGATACGTCCGGCTGATCCTCCAGCTGCAACCGCTCGGCGACAGCGCCCCGATGGATAGGGTCGCGGGCGCGGACCCGCGGCTGCCCGTCTGGCGGGCGCACGCCGGGGGGCAGCCGGTCATACCCGCCCCGGCACGACCGGCGCATCGGTGCGGAATCGGCGGGGTCGTCTCGTGCGGGCGCGGGCTCACCGGTGTGCGGGTCTCGCCGATCGAACTGTCCCGTCTTCCCCCGGCCATGCAGCAGCGGTCCGTCCTGCCCGGGCGCGCCAGCGCGATCCGGGGGAACGGGCTGGTCACGGTCCGGCTCCTCGTCGAACCTGTCCATTCCGCTCATCATGCACCTCCTTCGTCGCCATCACTCGTGCTTCCCGCGGCCCGGCCGCCAGGACGACCCGTCGCATCGAACATGTGTTCGATAACGTTGACTCTAGGGGAGGCCACTGACATTCGACATCGCGGCACCGGGCATGGGGAAAAGCCCGGGCGTGGGGGGAGAATCCGGGCATGTGGAAAAGCCCGCGTGGATCGAACGCAGCCCCCGTACCATCGCGTCCATGGGCGTCCGCAACTACCTCATCGAGGGCGTTTCCTGCACGGGCAAGACGACTGTCGCCGAGGAGCTGCACCGCCGCGGTCAGCACGTCATCCACGGCGATCGCGTGCTCGCGTACCAGGGAGACCCGAGAACCGGTGCGCCCTGCGCGACTACACCCTCGGGCGCGCGGGAGATCCATGCGCATCACCTCTGGGACGAGAGTCGCGTACGCACGATCGCAGCCGACGACACGCAGGCGGCAGTCACCGACGAGATCCTCCGGCGCAGCGCCCGGTTGCGCCCTATGGCCCCCGACAGCCTCCGGGGCAGCCCTCAGTCGCCGACGGCCGCCCGGTACCGGTCCGCGATGATCTCCGCGACCAGCGGGTGCGTGCCGAGCGGCGCCGCGACAACGTCGGCCCCGGACCGCTCGATCTTCTTCTGGAAGTGCCCGGGCGCCAGCATGTAGGAGGCGAGGACGACCCTGCGCGGAGCCTCCCCGTCGACAGGCTCCGGACCGTCTTCGCGCACGCGAGCGATCGCGGTGGCGATGTCCGGCTCGGAGGCGGCGACGTAGCCGAGGCCGACCTCCGTTCCCAGGCGTTCGGCGAGCAGGTCGCGCATCTGCTCCACCATCGCCAGCCCGTCGGGATCACTGGTGCCCGCCGCAGCCATCACCACCTGGTCCCCCTCGCGCAGCCCGGCCTCGCGCAGACGCTCGACCATCACCGTCGCGAGGCGCGGATCCGGCCCGAGCGGCTCGGTCGCGACGGCGGTGCGGCCCCGGACCGCGCCACCGATGTCGGTACGCACGTGGTAGCCGGTGGACAGCAGCACCGGCACCACCACGGCGGAGACGGGATGATCGGTTCGCGTCGCGTCCGACGGGCCGGCGTGGGCGGCGACGGCGTCCTGGATCGCGGGCGCCTGGATGTCCACGAAGGACTCCCGGACGGGAGCGTCCACCCGCGCGGCCGCCATCACCAGGAGATCGCGGATCACGTCCCGGCCACCCCGGACCCGGGTGCCGTGGGCACAGCCGATCAGGACCGGGGCGTCGGTGGAGGTCGCGTCATCACCCGCGAAGGGATGCTCCGGCTGCTCCTGCGGGGCCGTCAGGTTGTCCCGGCCGGCCCCTCGGCGTCGCCCCTCGGGCACCGTCGGGATCAGGAAGTCCTCCGCCGCGGTGGCACCACACACGATCACGGCAGGGGAGGAGATCCCGTCCGCCGCGGCGACGTCCACGATGGTGGCGATGGTGCCGTGCACGGACCGCTGCCCCGGCATCGTCGCACTCTGGACGATCGCGACCGGCGTCTGCGGGTCCACGCCGTTCAGCAGTGCCTGCGACGCCAGGCGCGGCAGCCACTCCACCCCCATCATCAGCACGGTGGTGGTCCCGGGGTCGCGCAGCGCGGCGAGGTCCGCCGGACCCAGATCTCCGTGGGCATTCACCACGTGCACCGCGACGGCGGCGCCGCGGTGCGTGACCGGGACGTCCCCGGCGGCGGGGCCGGCAAGAGCGGAGCTCACCCCCGGCACCACCTGCACCGGGACGCCGGCGGCGCGGCAGGCGAGGACCTCCTCTCCGCCGCGGCCGAGCACGAACGGGTCACCGCCCTTCAGCCGCACCACCCGCCGACCAGCGCTCGCCTGGTCGAGCAGCACCTGCTCGATGTCGGCCTGGCGCATGGATGGCTTCCCCGGGGTCTTCCCGACCGGGATGATCTCGACCGAGGGATCGAGGAGGTCGACGAGCCCCGCCGGCCCCAGGCGGTCGACGACCACCACGTCGGCCTGTCGCAGTAGCGCGAGGCCCCGCACCGTCATCAGGTCCCAGGCGCCCGGTCCACCTCCGATGAGGGCCACGGAGCCCGGTTCGAGGTGGGCGTCGGACAGGTCCTCCAGGGTCCGCTCACCCATCAGGCGGCGGCCTCCGGTCGTGGCAGAGGGGACGTCCCGACATGCAGATCGCCGTCGCGGACCTCCGCGGGGTACACCGCGATGGGGTGGTCCTCACCACCGCCGGAGTCCAGCACCTCACCGGTGGTCATGCTCCAGGACTGCTTGTACATCGGCGAGGAGAGCGTCGGCACCACCTGGGAGGAGACACCGTCCCCGGTCGGCAGCAGGTGGGAGCCGACGAGACCGCGAGAGAGAATGTTCGTTCCGGAGTACGGGTCGTACTGCTGCACGGCGTGCACCTCCCCGTCCTCCAGCAGGAACACCGCGACCTGGGTGCCGTCCGGCAGCAGAGCTGCCGCGCCACGGTCGGGGGTGAGGGAGGAGACCGGGCAGATCGCCACCATCTCCTCGCCGCTGCTCGTCGGTTGCTGCTCCATGGCGTCTCCGCTCATCGCTCATCGTCCAGGGGGAAGGTGGGGCCGTGCTCGGCCATCGCGTGCTCGCGGGCTTCGCGCAGGGTGGGGAACATCAGGTCCACCGGGTCACTGTCGGTGGCCGGTCGCACCTGTCCGCGCTCCGGCACGTAGCGCAGCTTCGGGTCGTGCTGATCGGGGGCGTTGACGAAGGACACGAACTTCGCGGCCCGCTCCGGATCGTTCACGGCCTCGGCCCACTCGTCGACGTAGGAATCGCTGTGTCGCTGCATGGCGGCCTCCAGCTCCTCGCCGATCCCGAGGGTGTCATCGACGATCACGCGCCGCAGCTCCTCGATGCCGCCCGGGTAGGACTCGACCCAGCGGGCGGTGCGCTGCAGCTTGTCGGCCTGACGGATGTACAGCATCAAGAAGCGGTCGATGCACCGCTGCAGGGTCTCATCGTCCAGGTCCTCCACCAGCAGCTTCCCGTGGGCCGGGTTCATACCGCCGTTGCCGCCGACGTACAGGTTCCAGCCCTTGGTGGTGGCGATGACGCCGACGTCCTTGGCCTGGGCCTCCGCGCACTCGCGGGCACAGCCGGAGACGCTGATCTTCAGCTTGTGGGGGGATCGCAGGCCGCGGTAGCGCTTCTCCAGGTGCACCGCCATGGTGGTGGAGTCCTGGACCCCGAAGCGGCACCAGTTGGTGCCCAGGCACGCCTTGACCATGCGCAGCGACTTGCCGTAGGCGTGGCCGGACTGGAAACCGACGTCGACCAGGCGCTTCCAGATCTCCGGCAGCTGCTCCAGGCGCGCCCCGAACATGCCGATGCGCTGAGCCCCGTTGAGCTTGACGTACAGGCCGTACTCCTGGGCGACCTGGGCGATCACCATCAGCTGCTCCGGGGTGACCTCCCCCGCGGGCATCGCGGGGATCACCGAGTAGGTGCCGTCCTTCTGGATGTTGGCCATCACGTGGTCGTTGGTGTCCTGCAGCGAGCCCAGCTGGCGGCCCACGGGGCTGTGGCGCTCGCCGCGGATCGAGCCCAGGGTGGACAGGATGGAGGCGACCACGGGCCGGCAGACGGCGCAGCCGCGACCGGTCCCGAAGGCGGCGACGACGTCGGTGAAGGTGTCCTGACCGCCCTCCTCGACCAGCGCGAACAGCTCGGCGCGCGGCATCGCGAAGTGCTCGCACAGGGCGCGGGAGACTTCGATCCCGGCCTTGGTCAGCTCCTGACCCAGGATGGTGGTGAGCGAGGGGACGCAGGAGCCGCAGACGGTGCCGGCGGTGGTGCACTTCTTGATCGCGCCGACGGTGTGCGCGTCCTGCTCGTGGATCGCCGAACGGATGGTGCCCGCCGCGATCGCGTTGCAGGAGCAGACCACGGCGTCGTCGGGCAGCTCCGCCCCGGCCATGGCGTCGGCGCCGCCCTCCGGGGCGATCACGGCCGACGGGTCGGCGCCGAGTTCCCGCCCGATCAGGGGGCGCAGCTGGGAGAACAGCGCGATGTCGCCCACGAACACCCCGCCCAGCAGCACCGTCGCGTCGTCGCTCATGACCAGCTTGCGGTACTTGCGGTTCACCGGGTCCACGAAGGAGACCTCGAGGGCGTTCGGGGACAGGGCGTTGGCGTCGCCGAAGGCGGCAGCGTCCACGCCGACGCCCTTCAGCTTGGTGCCGTCCTCGGTGCGGTGGTGGGTGCGCTCCCCGCCCAGGAACCGGTCCACGACCACGTCGGCCATGTCGTTGCCGGGGGCGATGAGTCCGGCGCAGACGCCCTCATAGGAGGCGCACTCGCCGATAGCCCAGATGTCGGGGTCGGAGGTCTGGCAGCTGTCACCGACGATGACGCCGCCGCGCTCGTCGATCGCGAGGCCGGCCTCGCGGGCGATGCGGTCGCGCGGCCGGATGCCGGTGGAGAAGACCACCACGTCCACGGGCACCTCGGAGTCGTCGGACAGCACGGCGGTGCCGATCGTCCCGTCCTTCGCGGGCAGGAAGCGGGAGGCCCCGACGCCGGTGCGCACGTCGATGCCCATGTCCTCGATGAGCAGGCGCAGCATCTCCCCGCCGCCCTGGTCGAGCTGGACGGCCATCAGGCGGTCGGCGAACTCCACGACGCTGGTGGAAACCCCCATGGCGTGCAGGGCCGCCGCTGCCTCCAGACCGAGCACACCGCCGCCGACGACCATCCCGCGCAGGGGACGGTCCACCGTGTCGCGGCGGTCCTCGACGTACCCGGCAATGTCCTCGACGTCCTGCACGGTGCGATAGCTGAAGGACCCGGGCAGGTCCTTGCCCTCGGCGCGGGGCGCCCACGCCCAGGAACCGGTGGCGAGCACCAGGCGGTCGTAGGGGAACTCGCGTCCGGAGGCGAGGGTGACCACCTGCTCCTCGCGGTCCAGGTCTCTCGCGGCGTCGCCGGTGACGAGGGTGGTGCGCGGGTCCTCCCAGACCGCGGTGTCCAGGGCCAGCATGGGGGCGCTGCGATGGCTGAACCAGTCCGAGAGATGGACGCGGTCGTAGGGCTGCTGCGGCTCCTCACCGATCACCGTGAGGTCCCAGGCCCCGTCCGGGTCCTGGGCCTGGAGCCGGGCGGCGAAGCGGTGGCCGGTCATGCCGCCGCCGATGACGACGATGCGGCTGCCGGCGAGGTCCGGGGCGCGGCTGCCCGCAGTCGATAGGGGGGAACTCGCCAGGGGTCGGGCGTCGGGGTCGGTCATGATGGTGGTCTTCCCTCCGGACAGAACGATGCGGCCTCGAGCCTACGGGTGCCGCGTGCAGCCGGTCGGGACCTCCGACCCGCTCGTGGGCGGCCGGTCCTCGCGGACGAATGTCTCGCATCATGGACCCGTTGTCCGAGCGGTGGCCCCGCGTCTATGATCGGTCCATGGCGATGATCATTGGTGTAGTTCTCGAGCGCGGCTGACGCCCGTTCGTCCACCGAGACGTCTCCGCGCACCCCTCGACAGCCCTCACGGCCGAGGGGTTTTTTCGTGCCCACCGATCTACACCGATCCGACGAAGGAGTACTCGATGACCGCACGTCGCGTCACCGGTGCGCAGTCCCTGATCCTGTCCCTCGAGCATGCCGGGGCGGACGTCGTCTTCGGCCTTCCCGGCGGCGCGATCCTCCCCACCTACGACCCCATGCTCGATGCCGAGCATCTGCGCCACATCCTGGTCCGGCACGAGCAGGGCGCCGGGCACGCCGCGAGCGGCTACGCGCACGCCACCGGCAAGGTGGGTGTCTGCATGGCGACGTCCGGCCCCGGCGCCACGAACCTCATCACCGCGATCGCCGACGCCCAGATGGACTCGATCCCGCTGGTCGCGATCACCGGGCAGGTGGGCTCGCACTTCATCGGCACCGACGCCTTCCAGGAGGCGGACATCGTCGGCATGACCATGCCGGTCACCAAGCACAACTTCCTGGTCACCGATCCCGCGGACATCCCGATGGTGATCAAGCAGGCCTTCCACATCGCCTCCACCGGTCGACCCGGCGCGGTGCTGGTGGACGTCACCAAGGACGCGCAGCAGGCGATGACCGAGTTCTCCTGGCCGGAAAGCCTGGACCTGCCCGGGTACCGTCCCGCGCCGCGCCCCCACGCCAAGCAGGTGCGCGAGGCGGTCTCCATGCTGCTGGAGGCGAAGCGGCCCGTGTTCCTGATCGGCGGCGGGGTGATCCGCGGGGGCGCCTCGCAGGAGGTGCGGGACGTGGTCGACGCCTCCGGCGCCCCGTTCGTCACCACGCTGATGGCCCGCGGTGCGCTCCCGGACTCCCACCCGCAGCACCTCGGGATGCCGGGCATGCACGGCAGCGTCGCAGCGGTCTCCGCGCTGCAGCGCGCGGACCTGATCGTGAACATCGGGGCCCGCTTCGACGACCGCGTCACCGGGCGTCTGGACTCCTTCGCCCCCGGGGCGAAGATCGTCCACGCCGACATCGACCCGGCGGAGATCTCCAAGAACCGGCGCGCCGACGTCCCCATCGTGGGCGAGGCCCGGGAGATCGCCTCGGCCCTCAGCGCAGAACTGCGCGGGCGACTCGCCGAGAGCGACCCCCGGGACTACGAGTCCTGGTGGTCGACCCTGCGCTACCTGCGCGACACCTACCCGCTGGGGTGGACCGCCACCGAGGACGGCTACACCGCCCCCCAGAAGGTGATCTCGCGCCTGGGCACGATCTCCGGGCCGGAGACGATCTTCACCTCCGGGGTGGGTCAGCACCAGATGTGGTCCGCCCAGTTCATCGGCTACGAGCACCCCAACACGTGGATCAACTCCGGGGGGCTCGGCACGATGGGCTACGCCGTGCCCGCCGCGATGGGGGCGAAGGTCGGCATGCCGGAGCGCACCGTGTGGGCGGTCGACGGCGACGGCTGCTTCCAGATGACGAACCAGGAGCTGGCCACGTGCGTGATCGAGCAGATCCCCATCAAGGTCGCCGTCATCAACAACTCCAGCCTGGGCATGGTCCGCCAGTGGCAGAACCTGTTCTACGACCAGCGCTACTCCCACACCGACCTGAACACCGGACACGGAAGCCAGCAGATCCCTGACTTCGTGAAGCTCGCCGAGGCCTACGGCGCCGTCGGTCTGCGGTGCGAGACGGACGAGGACATCGACGCCACCATCGAGAAGGCGATGGAGATCAATGACCGCCCGGTGGTGGTGGACTTCCGGGTCAGCGCCGACGCCATGGTGTGGCCGATGGTCCCCGCCGGCGTCTCCAATGACGAGATCCAGATCGCGCAGGGCATGAGCCCCGAATGGGAGAGGGATATCTGAGCCATGCAGAACACCACGGACACCCCCCGCAGCACCTTCCCGAACACCCAGACCCTGTCGGTGCTGGTGGAGAACAAGCCCGGCGTGCTGACCCGGGTCGCGGCGCTGTTCGCTCGCCGCAACTTCAACATCTCCTCCCTGGCCGTCGGCCCCACCGAGCACCCGGAGATCTCCCGCATCACCGTCGCGGTGGACGTCGACCAGCAGCCGCTGGAGCAGATCACCAAGCAGCTGAACAAGCTGGTGAACGTGCTGAAGATCGTCCAACTCGAGCCCCGGCAGACGGTCACGCGCGAGCTGGTGCTGCTGAAGGTTCGCGCGGACAACGCCACCCGCACCTCGGTGCTGGAGATCGTGCAGATGTTCCGCGCCAAGGTCGTGGACGCCTCCGCCGATGCCGTCACCATCGAGGCGACGGGAACCGAGGACAAGCTGCGAGCCCTCCTGGAGATGCTGGAGCCGTTCGGCATCCGCGAGATCGTCAAGTCCGGCGCCGTCGCGATCTCCCGCGGCGGACGCTCCATCACCGACCGCACCCCCCGCGCCTGACACCCCCGCCGTTTCTGAGATGTGAGACCGCGTTCTCGCATTTCAAGACGCACGGGGGATAGGATCAACCCGACGACGGACCCGGGACGCCCCGGACGCCCCCACCACCCCTCACGAAGGAGCACACGACGTGGCTGAGATCTTCTACGACGACGACGCCGACCTCTCGATCATCCAAGGCACGAAGGTCGCGGTCGTCGGCTTCGGCTCCCAGGGTCACGCCCACGCGATGAACCTGCGCGACAGCGGCGTCGAGGTCGTCGTGGCGCTCAAGGACGGATCGCGCTCCGCACCCAAGGCCGAGGAGGAGGGCTTCGAGGTCAAGAACGTCGCCGACGCCACCGCCTGGGCCGACCTCATCATGGTGCTCGCCCCCGACCAGCACCAGCGCACCATCTTCCGCGACTCGATCCTGCCGCAGCTCGGCGAGGGGAAGACCCTGGCCTTCGCCCACGGCTTCAACATCCGCTACGACTTCATCGAGCCGCCCGCCGGCGTCGACGTCGTCCTCATCGCGCCGAAGGCCCCCGGCCACACCGTGCGCCGCGAGTTCGTCGCCGGCCGCGGCATCCCGGACATCGTCGCCGTCGAACAGGACGCCTCCGGGCGCGCCTGGGACGTGGCGCTGTCCTACGCCAAGGCGATCGGCGGCACGCGCGCCGGCGTCATCCGCACCACCTTCACCGAGGA
Source organism: Brachybacterium sp. (assembly GCA_030538435.1). Taxonomy (GTDB): domain Bacteria; phylum Actinomycetota; class Actinomycetes; order Actinomycetales; family Dermabacteraceae; genus Brachybacterium. The sequence goes on along the minus strand of JAUNUA010000037.1, from coordinate 5,787 downwards.
GACCGAGACCGACCTCTTCGGCGAGCAGGCCGTCCTGTGCGGCGGTATGAGCCACCTGGTCCAGGCGGGCTTCGAGACCCTCACCGAGGCCGGCTACCAGCCGGAGATCGCTTACTTCGAGGTGCTCCACGAGCTGAAGCTCATCGTGGACCTGATGATCGAGGGCGGCATCTCCAAGCAGCGCTGGTCGATCTCCGACACCGCCGAGTTCGGTGACTACGTCTCCGGTCCGCGCGTCATCGACGCCCGGGTGAAGGAGTCCATGCAGGGGGTCCTCGCGGACATCCAGGACGGCACCTTCGCCCAGCGCTTCATCGACGACCAGGATGGCGGGGCGAGCGAGTTCACCGAGCTGCGCGAGAAGGAGGCCGGCCACCCGATCGAGTCGGTCGGCAAGGAACTGCGCGGCATGTTCTCCTGGTCCAAGGAATCCGCCGACGATGACTACACCGAGGGCAGCGCCGCCCGCTGAGGCGGCCCGTCCCGCTTGCCCACCACAACTCCTGCGGAGGTACCCGTGAGCCGCCACGTCGTGCTCCTGGCCGAAGAACTCTCACCCGCCACCGTCGATGCGCTCGGAAAGGACGTCGACGTTCGTCACGTCGACGGCACCGACCGCGCCGCGCTGCTGGAGGCCGTCGCCGAGGCCGACGCGCTGCTGGTGCGCTCGGCCACCCAGGTGGACCGGGACGTCTTCGAGGCCGCCGGTACCCTGCAGGTCGTCGCCCGCGCGGGCGTGGGACTCGACAACGTCGACGTCGAGGCCGCGACCGCAGCGGGCGCGATGGTGATCAACGCCCCCACCTCCAACATCATCTCCGCGGCCGAACTCGCCGTCGGCCTGATCCTGGCGTCCCTGCGCGGCATCGGCCGGGCCGACGCGTCGGTGAAGGCGGGGAAGTGGGAGCGGAAGGCCCTCACCGGCACCGAGCTGTACGAGAAGACCGTCGGGATCGTCGGTTTCGGCCGGATCGGCCAGCTGGTCGCGGAACGACTGCGCCCCTTCGCGGTGCGTCTGCTCGCCTACGACCCGTACATCTCCCAGGCCCGCGCCGCAGAGTTCGGGGCCAAGGTCGTGTCCCTCGAGGAACTGATGTCCACCAGCGACGTGGTGACCGTGCACATGCCGAAGACCCCGGAGACCGAGGGGATCATCGGCGCCGAGGAGCTGGCGCTCGCGAAGCCCGGCCTCCACATCGTCAACGCCGCCCGCGGCGGATTGATCGACGAGGACGCCCTGCACGACGCCCTCAGCAACGGCACCATCGCCGGCGCGGCACTGGACGTCTACACCGCTGAGCCACCCAGCTCCTCGCCGAGTGCGCAGCGACTGCTGGAGCTCGACACTGTCACCCTCACCCCGCACCTCGGCGCCTCCACCGTCGAGGCGCAGGAGAAGGCCGGAGTCGCGGTCGCCCGGTCGGTGCGCCTGGCGCTCGCCGGGGAGCTCGTGCCGGACGCGGTGAATGTCGCGGGCGCCGAGATCGACGAGCTGGTGCGCCCCGGCATCGGGCTCGCGGACAGACTCGGTCAGCTGTTCACCGGTCTTGTCGGCGGCAGCCCCGCCGTGTTCGAGGTGATCGTCCGCGGGGAGATCGCCACGAAGGATGTCACCGCGCTCAAGCTGTCCGCGCTGCGCGGACTGTTCCGCTCCTCCAGCTCCGAACAGGTCAGCTACGTCAACGCCCCCCTGTACGCCGAGGACCGCGGCATCCGGGTGGAACTGACCACCGAGGAGAGCTCGGACACCTACCGCAACGTCATCCAGCTGCGCGGCTCCATGCACGACGGCACGGTGCTCAGCATCTCCGGCACCCTCAGCGGCATCGACCAGATGAGCAAGCTCATCGAGATCGACGGCCACGCGCTCGACATGCCGCTGTCGGACCATCTGCTGGTGCTGCGCTACCAGGACGGGCCCGGCATGGTCGGCAAGTTCGGGGCGCGCCTCGGGGAAGCCGGGACGAACATCGCCGGCATGCAGGTCTCCCGCGGTGGCGACGCCGGCTCCGAAGCCCTGGTCGTGCTGGTCCTGGACCAGTCCGCCACCCCGCAGGTGACCGCAGCGATCGGCGACGACGTCGACGCCTCGGCCATCTGTGCTGTCGACATCGACTACTGATCCCGCACCTCCCCGTCGACGAAGGACTCTCCCGCTCATGACATCCACGTCCCCCCTCCGCCTCGCCGTCATCGAGGGCGACGGAATCGGCCACGAAGTCGTCCCCGAGGGCCTGCGCGTCCTCGAGGCCGCTCTCGAGGGCACCGGCACCATCGTGGAGACGACGCCCTTCGACCTGGGTGCGGGGCGCTGGCACCGCACCGGCGAGACCCTCACCGATGAGGACATGGCCGCCCTCGCCGAGCACGACGCGATCCTGCTGGGTGCGGTCGGTGACCCCGACGTCCCCTCCGGCGTCCTCGAGCGCGGTCTGCTGCTGAAGCTCCGCTTCGGCTTCGAGCACTACGTGAACCTCCGCCCCACCCGCCTGGTGCCCGGTGTCGCGTCACCGCTCGCCAGCCCCGGGGACGTCGACTTCCTGGTGGTCCGCGAGGGCACCGAAGGGCCGTACGTCGGCGCCGGCGGGGCGATGCGGACGGGAACCCGCGACGAGGTCGCCACCGAGGTATCGCTGAACACCGCCCTCGGGGTGGAACGCGTGGTGCGCTTCGCCTTCGACCAGGCGGAGAAGCGCCGCGGGCACCTCACCCTGGTCCACAAGCACAACGTGCTGGTCCATGCCGGTCACCTGTGGCGGCGCGTGGTCGAGGAGGTCTCCGCCGAGCATCCGGACGTCACCGTGGACTACGCCCATGTCGACGCCGCCACCATCTACATGGTCACCGACCCCGCCCGCTTCGACGTGATCGTCACCGACAACCTGTTCGGCGACATCCTCACCGACCTCGCCGGCGCCATCGGCGGCGGGATCGGTCTCGCCGCGAGCGGCAACATCAACCCCACCGGCCGCTTCCCCTCCATGTTCGAGCCCGTCCACGGCTCGGCACCGGACATCGCCGGCACCGCGAAGGCCGACCCCACCGCCACGGTGCTGTCGGTGGCCCTGCTGCTGGAGTCCCTCGGCCACGAGGGTCCTGCTGCCCGCGTGCGGGAGGCTGTCGAGGCCGACCTCGCCACCCGCTCCGACGGATCTGCCCGCTCCACCGGCGAGATCGGCGATGCCCTCGTCGCCGCTGTCCGCGGCCGCTGACCGCCCCTCCCATCCCGGCACCCCGCAGGAGAGCACATGACCGCCCTGGCCTTCCCCACCACCGACGCCCCCCGCCGCACCAGCGACGCGGAGCGCGAGAAGATCCTCGCCGCCCCGGGGTTCGGCTCGGTCTTCAGCGATCACATGGCCGTCGCCCGCTGGCGCGAGGGCACCGGGTGGGGTGAGGGCCGCGTCGTCCCCTACGGCCCCATCGAGCTGTCGCCCGCCACGGCGGTCCTGCATTACGCGCAGGAGGTCTTCGAAGGGCTGAAGGCCTACCGTCACGCCGACGGGTCGGTGTGGGCGTTCCGCCCCGAGAAGAACGCGGAGCGACTCCAGCGCTCCGCGCGCCGACTGGCCCTGCCGGAGCTGCCCACCGAGGACTTCCTGGCCTCCCTCGCCGCGCTGGTCGCGGCCGACGAGCCGTGGGTGCCCACCCCCACGGCCGAGGAATCGCTGTACCTGCGCCCCTTCATGTTCGCCGCCGAGGAGTTCCTCGGGGTCCGTGCCGCCCACGTCGTCGACTACTACGTGATCGCCTCCCCGGCCGGTTCCTATTTCCCGCGCGGCGTGCAGCCCCTGGTGGTGTGGATCTCCGACACCTATGCCCGGGCGGGCACCGGCGGGACCGGGGCCGCGAAGTGCGGCGGCAACTACGCCTCCTCCCTGCTCGGCAAGCGCGAGGCTGCGGAGAACGGGGCCGACGAGGTGATGTTCCTGGACGCCTCCACCCACACCGCCATTGACGAGCTGAGCGGCATGAACGTCTTCGCCATCACCCGCGACGGCCGCATCGAGACCCCGCGCCTGACCGGTGCGATCCTCGAGGGCATCACCCGCGACTCCGTGCTCACCCTCGCCGCGGACCGCGGTCTCGAGGTGCACGAGACCTCCCTCGTCGCGAGCGACGTCCTGGATCGCGTCGCCTCCGGGGAGATCACCGAGATGTTCGCCTGCGGCACGGCAGCAGTCATCACCCCCATCGGGGAGCTGCGCTCACAGGACGGCGCCTGGCAGGTCTCCGGCGGCGGCTCCGGGGAGCACACCCTGGCGCTGCGCGCCGAGCTGACCGACATCCAGTACGGCCGCGCCGCCGACCCGCACGGCTGGATGCACCGTCTCGTCTGACCCTCGTCCATACCCCCAGGAGCACCCGTGAGCGTCCCGTCCCCCGCGCCGATCGACACCTTCCACGTGTACGACACCACCCTGCGCGACGGCTCTCAACAGGAGGGCCTCACCCTGTCGGTCGACGACAAGCTCGCCGTCGCCCGGCTGCTCGACGAACTCGGCGTGACCTACATCGAGGGCGGGTGGCCGGGAGCGGTGCCCCGCGACACCGAGTTCTTCGCTCGCGCCACCACAGAGCTGGATCTGCGCTCCGCGCGCCTCGCCGCGTTCGGCGCGACCCGCAAAGCCGGGGTCGCCGTCGACGAGGACCCCCAGGTCCAGGCGCTCGTCGACTCCGATGCCCCCACCATCACCCTGGTCGCGAAGTCCGACCACCGCCACGTCACCGCGGCACTGCGCACCACCGGCGAGGAGAACCTTGCCATGGTCCGCGATACCGTCCGGCACCTGCGCGATCTCGGTCGGGAGGTGATGCTCGACGCCGAGCACTTCTTCGACGGCTTCCGCGCGGATGCGGACTACACCACCTCCGTCGTCGCTGAGGCGTTCCGGGCGGGCGCCGGGGTAGTGGTGCTGTGCGACACCAACGGCGGGATGCTCCCCGCGGACATCGACGAGATCATCGTCGACCTGCGGGCACGCTTGGCGATCACCGGCATCGAGGTCGGGGGTACCGGTCACCGGCTCGGCATCCACACCCACAACGACTCCGGGTGCGCGGTCGCGAACGCGATCACCGCTGTCCGGTGCGGCATCACCCATATCCAGGGCTGCGTGAACGGGTACGGGGAGCGGACCGGCAACGCGGACCTGCTGACGATGCTGGCGAACCTGCAGCTGAAGATGGACTACGAGCTGGTCGACGCCGGAACCCTCGCCGAGGCCACCCGCCTCGCCCACGTGATCGGCGAGATCGTCAACATGCCGGTGCCCACTCGCGCCCCCTACGTCGGCTCGAGCGCCTTCGCCCACAAGGCGGGGCTGCACGCCTCAGCGATACGGGTGGACCCCGATCTCTACCAGCACATGGATCCGCGCGGGGTGGGCAACGACATGCGCATGATCATCTCCGACATGGCCGGGCGCGCCTCGATCGAGCTGAAGGGCAAGGAACTCGGCTTCGACCTCACCGGCCAGAAGAACCTGCTGGCCCGACTCGCCGGCACCGTGAAACAGCGGGAGGCCGCCGGTTACTCCTACGAAGCGGCCGACGCCTCCTTCGAGCTGCTGCTGCTGGAGGAGATGGGCCGGGCCGCCCACTACTTCGACGTCGAGTCCTGGCGGGCCTCGACCCACCAGCTGCGCGACGGGACCCTGGAGACCGAGGCGACCGTGCGCCTGCATGGCAGCCCAGGCTCTGCGGACCCGGGGGAGCGGGTGGTGGTGATCGCTGAAGGCAACGGGCCCGTCAACGCCCTGGACCGGGCGCTGCGCTCGGCGCTGC
>JAUNUA010000359.1 GCA_030538435.1 Brachybacterium sp. | reverse complement strand
CCGGCAGGGCTGCGGGGTTCACCGGCCCGAGACCGGCGCCGGACGCCTCGCCCGCGCCGCCCGGGCTGGAGACCCGCTCCTGCAGCCGCCCGACCTGGGCGCGCAGCAGCCGCACCTCGCGCAGTACCGCGGCCAGGCACAGGTACAGCACGATCAGGGCGATCCAGGTGAGCACCCAGAGCGCGACAGTGCCGCTCATCCGGTCCACGCCACGTCGAGGGAGTCCAGCGCGGTCAGCGCCGCCGACTCCTGCACCGCGGCCGGGTCCTCGAACTGCACCTCGGCGATCCCCCGGGGGGTGGAGACGATGTAGGAGAAGTCGTGCACCCGGTTGCCGCGCCGGCCGGGCAACCGGTTCCGCCACACCTCGCCGCGCCGGGTGCGTCCGCCCCGCTTGTTCGGGCGCAGCGCCCGGGCGTAGCTGGGGGCGGGCACGTCCACCGACATGCTGTCGGCCGCGGTCAACACCAGGTGCTCGCCCGCGACGGTCAGCCCGGTCGCCCGCTGCGGGATCACCGTCATCCCCTCGGCGGCGTCGTCCACGTCGAGCACCGCGAACAACTCGGCGATCGTCGACACCGCCGGCGCCGGCCCGCTGAAGACGGTCATCAGCTCGTAGTGGGCCCCGATCAGGCTGGCGAAGGTGACCGAACCATCGGTTGCGGTCGAGATCCGCAGTTCGCGGCCGCGCACCTGCGCCCTGGCCACCAGGGTGGCCGGGGTGAGGAACTGGCAGGCGAAGTCGTGCGCGCCGCTGGGCGCGATCTGGAAGGCGCGGCCGTACGAGCCGCCGGCGAAGTGGACGCCGGCCACCTCGGCGACCAGTTCGGCGCCGTCCCAGCTGGCGGTGAGGGTGTGCCCGCTCGGACTACGGCGGGTCAGGTTCTGACGAGGCATCGGGCCACTCCAGGGGTCACGCGGTGACGCGCAGATGGTTGGTGGTGCGGTGTGTGAGACGCGCGTCATCCTCGCAGTCCGACCAGAACCTGGGGAGGCTCGGTCCTCACTTTTCGTCATGACGTCACCCGTTCGGAGTATCGGATTCACGGGGCTGTCATCGTCCGATCAGGGGACGCGAGCGGCGCTCTGTCACGATTCGACCGCACATGTCCCATCCGGACGCACCGCCGGAGCATCCGGGCGACCGTCCACCGCCCTCTTAGACTGACCCGGTGATCTTCAAATCCGTCGGCGACACCAAGCCCTACCCGGCCCACGCCCTGGAGTTCCGCGATTGGGCCAAGGTGCCACCGCGCCAGGTCCGCCTCTGCGAACTCACCACCACGAAGCGGACGCTGGACCTCGACACCCTGCTGGCCGAGGACTCCACCTTCTTCGGCGACCTCTTCGCCCACGTCGTCTCGTACGGCGGGGAGTTGTACCTCGAGGACGGCCTGCACCGCGCCCTGCGCGCCGCGCTGCACCAGCGCCAGGTGCTGCACGCCCGGGTGCTCCAGCTGGATTGAGTGTGGATTGAGCGCACTATCGGCCGCCACGCCCGAGATCGCCCGATTCGAGCCGAAACCTCGGTACCCGGCCACCGATGTGGCAGCCTCGACACACTACGTTCTCTGAGCAAGTGACCTGAGCCAGAACCACGAGGATCCGATGTCTGACCAGCCGAACCCTCCGCTGGACCCGCCACCCGTCCCACCCTCGGACGGGTCGCCCCGACGTCCGCTCAGCCGGCCCACCCCCAGCAGTCAGTGGACGCAGGAGGATGAGGACCGCTACCAGGACCAGCGACAGCGGGCCGAGATCCGGGCGCGGACCCGCCGACGGCAGGGCATCTCGTTCTTCGTCATCGTGCTCGCGGTGATCCTGATCGGGCTGCTCGGCGCGGCGATCAACCAGGGTGTGGTGCGGGTGCCGTTCGCCGGCGAGCCCACGCCCTGCCCGACCAGCGAC
>JAUNUA010000358.1 GCA_030538435.1 Brachybacterium sp. | reverse complement strand
ACAGATCCTCGTTCACCACGACAAGCTGCGGCGCCGGGGGGCTGTCGGCCCGCCAGGGGACCGACAGCTCCGGCACCGCGGCCCGGTAGCTCTGCCGCAGGGCAGGGACACCGCTTTGTATGTGGACCGGGGCGTCCCCGCCGCTCGGCGTGGGGTCAGAAACCATGGGCCCAGTATCGGGGCCGCGCCTGGGCACTTGCTCACGCCCGGGTCCGGTGGTGGCCCTCCCCGGCCTTAGGGCGCCAAGAGCACAGCGAAGGTCTCCAGCGTCTCCTGCAGCTCGATCGAGGGCTCGAGCAGCCACTGGATCTGCAGGCCATCGGAGGCCGCGACGATGAGGGCTGCGGTGCGGGCGGGGTCCACATCCCCGCGCACCAGCCCGGCGTCCTGCTCCGCACGCAACGAGGCCTCCAGGCTGTCGCGCACCCGCTCGAAACGCGCGGTGAAGTAGTCGTGGACGGGGCCGCTCTCCGCCTCGAGCGCGGTTGCCACCAGCGTCGAGTAGAGCTGGACCAGGCCGGGCACCGTGAGGTTCGCGAGGGCCGCGTTCGCCATGACCTCCACCGAGCGTTCGCGGTCGTGGCCGACCCGCTCGAGGTCCCGTTGGCTTTCGGCGTGATCGTAGACCGCGACCAGGAGTTCGTGACGGGAGGAGAAGTAGTGCAGCAGGGCCCCGTGGGAGACGCCGATGGATTCGGCGATGCGGCGGAGGGAGGTGCCGTCGGCGCCCCGTTCGCGGAACACGTCGATGGCGCGGTCGAGGATCTCCCGGCGCCGGGCGATGCCCTTGGAGTAGGCGCCGGCCCGTCCGATGCCTGCGGAGGCAGCCGGCGGCGTCGCGGATGGCTCGGCAGCAGTGTCCTTGGTGCTCATACCGCCAACCTATCCATCACAGACCACTGGCTCATCCAAAAACCTCCACTCGGTGGTATTGGTGGTAGGCTCGTGACACCGCATCCCGGTGATGCGACCCGCTCCTGACGACGACGCATGAAAGCAGGTCCCCGTGGCGACACCCCTTACCTCCGTTCAGCTGTACTCCCTGGCCACCGAGTTCTCGGCCGATATGAACGGCTCCCTCGACCGGCTCGCCGCGATCGGCCTGAAGAACGTCGAGGCCTTCGACTTCGTGCGCCGCCCCGCCGAGATCCGCGCGGCCCTGGACGCCTCGGGGCTCGCAAGTCCCACCGGCCACGCCCCGCTGCTCTCGGACGAGCTGTGGACCCCGGACGGCTCCATCCCCACACCCGGCAACGACGTCACCTTCGAGGCCGCCGCCCAGATCGGGATCACCACCGTCATCGACCCGATGGTCCCCACCGAACGATGGCTCACCGAGGACGGTGTGAAGGACATCGCCGAGCGGCTGAACGAGGCCTCCCGCCTCGCCGCGGAGCACGGCCTGAGCGTCGGCTACCACAACCACGCCCAGGAGTTCCTTGCCGACTTCGAGGGCCGCACCGCCTTCCAGCTGTTCCTGTCTCTCCTCGATCCGGCCGTCCGGATCGAGCTCGACCTGTACTGGGCCCAGGTCGGCGGTCAGGACGTGGTCGCCCTCGTCGAGGAGCTCGGTGACCGCCTGGTGGCGATCCATGTCAAGGACGGGGTGATGCCCCCGATCAACCCGTTCGCGCCCGACGCGCCCGCGTTCGACTCCTCGAGCCTCGACCAGCGCCGCCCCGGTGAGGGCGAGGTGCCGACCACGGAGGCGATCACCGCCGCGACAGCCGTGAGCTACCTCGTCATCGAGTACGACAACCCGCCCGGCGACGTGTACGCGGACATCGAGGCCAGCTACCGGTTCCTGACCGACGGGGGATACTCGGCATGACCACCGAGTCCACCTTCCCCGGGCCCGTCGGCGTCGGGTTCATCGGCGTCGGCGTCATCTCCGACACCTACCTGGAGAACCTGAACTCCTTCCCGGACGTCG
>JAUNUA010000357.1 GCA_030538435.1 Brachybacterium sp. | reverse complement strand
GACCGGGGGAGATGCCCGTCCCGGTCAGGTAGAAGAACCCCACGTCGCGCGTCGCCGCGCGCAGGTCGTCGCGGAACCGCGCGGCGGCCTCGGGGCCCTGGTCGAGACGGGACAGGTCCAGGATGGGGAGGTTCAGATCAGCCATGCCCAGACGCTAATCCTCCTGCCCGCACAGGCAGGCGATTGTTGCGTCGTCTTACGCCGACATCGCACGGTCCCGGGGTCACCGCGGCATCCGGTGACGGGCGTACCGTGGTGCCATGAGAGTTCTCGCCCCCGCTCTGAGGCTGATCCTGCCCGCGCTGTGGATGGGCCTGATCATCGGCCTGTCGTTCATCGAGGCGCCGCTGAAGTTCCAGGCGCCCGGCATCACCACCCCTCTCGGGCTGGGCATCGGCCGGCTGGTGTTCACGGCTCTCTCGATCGCCGGTGCGCTCCTGCTGGCGGCGATCGTGCTCACCGGGCTGGCGCGTCCGCGCGAGAACCGTGCCGGCTGGCTGCTCATCGCCGGAATCGCCGCCGTGACCGCGGTGCAGTCCCTGGTGATCCGTCCGCCGCTGAACGCCCGCAGCGACGTCATCATCGCCGGGGGCGATCCGGGGGAGTCGTGGCTGCACTACGGCTACATCGCCGCCGAGGCGGTGCTTCTGCTCCTGCTGCTCGGCTATCTGATCCATGCGGCCCGCCGCCTGCCGGCGGAGTGATCTCAGCTGCGTCGCGATCCGGTGGGATCGTTGCGGCGCTTGCCCTCGGCGACCAGCTCGGGATCCGCGAACAGCCACCGCGGTCGCGGTTCGACGAGCGGCCGGAACACCGTCCGCACCGGACGCGAGGCGAGCAGGAAGGCCACGCCCACCGAGAGAACGGTCACCAGCGGCAGCCAGATCCAGGTGGGATCGAGTCCCCGCAGCACGCCGGACTCGCGGAACGGGTAGAGCACGAACGAGTGCAGCAGGTACACGTACATCGTGTACTGGCCGAGCGTGGTCCACCACTGCGCGCGGCGCGGCACGAGCGCGAAGAACGCGGCGCTGAGCACGAGCGCGAGCAGCATCAGCGCGAGGCGGATGCCGCCGGCCCACCACTGCTCGCCGCCGAGATCGGCGTAGGAGTCGTCGTAGAAGAACCAGTGCCGCAGGTCCATCTCCTGCCACAGCGGCAGCCAGAACCAGCACGCGAAGCCCCAGAAGGCGAGCACCGCCACGGCGGAGGTCCGCAGCCACCACGGCCGGAAGTCGATCAGGCCGAATCTGCGCACGATGTCGTGCTCGCGCATCCACCAGCCGAGGGTGAAGAAGAACAGCAGCCCGAGGGTGCGCGACAGCGAGAACGTGCTGTCGACGTTGGTCAGATAGCCGACGCCGATCGAGATCGCCAGCGACCACAGCAGCGGACGGCGCAGCAGAGCGAGGTACGGCAGCACCAGGCGGAAGATGCCCAGGGCGAGCAGGAACCAGAGCGTCCAGGAGGGCTGGGTCGGGTTGGGGTTCGCCTGGCCCTCCACGAGCCACTTGGTGAGGGTCCAGAGCGACTCGAAGATGACGTACGGCAGCAGGATGTCGGTGATCACGCGCGACATCTGCCGACGGGTGGGGCTGGCGGACTTCGAGAAGTATCCCGAGATGAGGGCGAACGCCGGCATGTGGAAGGCGTAGATCCACAGGTAGAAGGCGTACGAGATGTCGGAGTCGTAGATCAGCCGCTGGATGCCGTGTCCCAGCACGACCAGCACGATGCAGGCGAAGCGGGCGTTGTCCCAGAACGGAACGCGGCGCCGGGGCCGGGGGACGGGTCCGGTGGCGGGGGCCGGCGGATGATGATCGGCGCTGCTCATCCTCCGAGGCTACCGGCGGGAATAGGGTGGGCGCTGTGATGTTGGAGTAACTGTATTCAGGTGAATAGAATGGATGCTGCGGCATCCCGAGGAGAGACAATGAGC
>JAUNUA010000036.1 GCA_030538435.1 Brachybacterium sp. | reverse complement strand
CCATGCGGCGCATCGCCGAGGGCGCCGAGGTGGAGGCAGCCTGGGCCGATGTCGCTCACGAGGGCGAGGAGGCGCTCACCGCGCTCAGGGGCCGCACCCCCGCCGGGGAACCGGCGCAGGATCCGGCTGCCGTGAAGTACAAGGGCGCGCCGCGGAAGCTCGACATCGGCCGCACCCGCGGGGCCGACGCCCGCAAGGCCGATGCCCGACGGATGAACGAGGAACTGCGCTCCGTCTACGAGGAGAACCCGGAGGCAGGAGCCGGGAGCGGCCGCGCCCGAGGCGCCGGACGTTCCGGTCAGCAGAGCCGACGGGGTGGCGCCGGGGGCCGCAGCGGGGCAGGCGGCCGCGGCGGCACCGGGGGTCGTGGCAATCGCGGGAAGGGTGGCGCCGGACGTCGCGGCGGAGCCGCCGGCAAGCGCGGCCGCGGCGGGCGGTCCCGATGAGCATCAGCCTGTTCGACCTGTTCAAGATCGGCATCGGCCCCTCCAGCTCTCACACCGTGGGCCCCATGCGCGCCGCAGCGCTGTTCGCCCGTGAACTGCTGGAGGACCCCGAGCTCGGTCCCCGCGTCCGGGACGTCGGCGTGCACCTGTACGGGTCGCTCGGCGCGACCGCCTACGGTCACGGCACCCTGGACGCGGTGGTCATGGGCCTGGAGGGCGCAGACCCCGAGACCGTCGACCCCGGTGCCGGTCGCGATCGCGTGCAGCAGATCGAAGCGGAGGGCGGTCTGCTGCTGGACGGGCGGCTGCCGATCACGCTCCGTCCCTCCACCGTCGTGCTGCACCCGCTGACATTCCTCCCGCAGCACTCCAACGGCATGACCTTCGTGGCTCTCGACGCGGACGGCGAGGAGCTGCAGCGACGCACGATGTTCTCCGTCGGCGGCGGGTTCGTGGTCGATGAGGCGGACATGGACCGCAGCATCTCCGAGGTCGCCGCCGAGGAGGACGGCCGGAAGATCTTCACCACCGGTGCGGAGCTCCTGCGCGTCTGCGAGGAGCAGGGCATCTCCATCTCCGAAGCGATGCTGCACCGTGAGCGGCAGTGGCGCAGCGACGAGGAGATCCGCGCGGGGGCACTGCGGATCTGGCACACGATGCGCGACTGCATCGACCGGGGAATCAGCACCCACGGGGTGCTGCCCGGAGGCCTCGACGTCAAGCGCCGCGCCGCCTCCTGGCACGAATCGCTGCTGGCCGAGGACCCCGAACGCGCGCCGATCCTCGCCTTCGAATGGGTGTCGCTCGCGGCGCTCGCGGTCAACGAGGAGAACGCCGCGGGGGGACGCGTCGTCACCGCCCCCACCAACGGCGCCGCCGGGATCATCCCCGCGGTCCTGTACTACGCGACCACCTACCTCGAGGACCAGGATCGGGACGAGGTCGCCGTTCGCTTCCTGCTCACCGCCGGCGCCATCGGCTCGCTGTACAAGGAGCACGCCTCCATCTCCGGCGCCGAGGTCGGCTGCCAGGGGGAGGTCGGTTCCGCCTGCTCCATGGCAGCAGCGGGCCTCGCCGAGGTGCTCGGCGCGAAGCCCCCACAGGTGGAGAATGCCGCGGAGATCGCCATGGAGCACAACCTTGGACTGACCTGCGACCCCGTCGGCGGCCTGGTCCAGGTGCCGTGCATCGAGCGCAACGCCATGGCGGCGGTGAAGGCGATCACCGCCGCCCGCTTCGCCCTGCGCGGCACCGGCGAGCACTTCGTGTCGCTGGACACCGTGATCGAGACCATGCGCCAGACCGGCAAGGACATGTCCGAACGCTACAAGGAGACCGCGATGGGGGGCCTCGCCGTCACGGTGCCCGTCTCCCGCCCCGAATGCTGACCGGACGGCTCCTCGCGGACGGGCGCCGACGTCACCAGCTGCCGCGGGCGTAGGGCTCCGGGTAGAGGGCCGATGCTTCCGGGTCCGCGAGCTCGTGCGCGGCGCGCTGCGGCCACCCCGGCTCCCGCAGCGCCGCCCGGCCGATGGCGACGAAGTCCGCCGAGCCGTCGGCGAGGACCCGCTCGGCGTGCTCCGGGTCGGCGATCAGCCCGACCGCGGCGACCGGCGATCCGGTGCGCTCCTTGATCGTGCGGGCGAAGCCGATCTGGTAGTCCGGCACCTGGGCGATGTCCGCGACCACGGCCCCGCCGGAGGACACGTGGACCGCGTCGATCCCCAGCGGCCGCAGTTCCTCCACCAGCGCGATCGACTGCTCGATGTCCCAGCCGCCGCCGATCCAGTCGGTGGCACTGATCCGCACCAGCAGCGCCCGATCCTCCGGCCAGGCCTCGCGGACCGCCGTGGTGACCTCCCGCGCCAGGCGCCGCCGGTTCTGCGGGCTTCCCCCGTACGCATCGGTGCGCGTGTTCACCAGCGGCGAGAGGAACTCGTGGACCAGGTAGCCGTGGGCGAAATGCAGTTCTATCGCGTCGAACCCGGCGCGGTCCGCCCGCTGCGTCGCGGCGACGAAGGCTGCGATCACCTCTGCGAGGCGGCCCTCGTCCAGGACGTCCGGGGCGTCCAGGCCCGGGAAGGGCTGATCGGAGGGGCCGATGGTGCGCCAGCCACCCGCGAGCTCCGGGATGGTGCCGCGGTGACGGGCATAGGCGGGCAGGGACGGCCAGGTGGAGGCCTTGCGCCCGGCGTGCGCGAGCTGCACGCCGATGCGGGCGCCCTGGGCGTGAACGAAGTCCGTGATGCGCCGCCACGGGGCGACGTGCGCCTCATCCCATAGCCCGACGTCCCGCGGACTGATCCGGCCATCCGCGGTGACGGCGGTCGCCTCGGTGAGCACCAGGCCGAAACCGCCGGCGGCACGGGCCCCGAGGTGCATGAGATGCCAGTCCCCGGGCATCCCGTCGCGGGCCTCCGCCATGTACTGGCACATCGGGGCCAGCCAGATCCGATTGCGCAGCTCGAGCGCGCCGAGGGGAGCGGGGGACAACAGGAGGGGGCGAGCAGCCATGCCCTGACGGTATCGGCTCGGGACCCCGGGAGGGCCCGTTGACCCAGCCGAGGCAAGAATGCTAGCATTCTGTCATGTCAGATCCGGAAGCACCCCCACCCAAGGTCCAGTTCAACGTCTACCTCCCGAAGGACCTCGTCGTCGCCGTCAAGCACCGGGCGATCGATGAGAACTCCTCCCTCAGCGCGCTCGTCGAGCGCGCTCTCACCGACTACCTCGGAAGGACCCCCTCATGACCACCTTCGCCGTGTTCCCGCTCCGCTTCTCCGATGACCCCGCCGCCATGATCGAGTTCCTCAGGCTGCTGGGCCTGCGCCCGGCGGTCACCACCGAGGGGGACTCCTTCGCAACCCTCGTCGCCCCGGGCGGCGGCCGCGTCAAGGGCCTATCCGGGGGCGGCGGCGCGACCCGTGCCGCCGCAGGGGAGACCCAGCTGTGCCTTGCCGTCGAGGACACCGACAGCGCCGCGGAGACCCTGCGCGCCGCAGGCCTCGAGGTGCGGGTGTGGGACGAAACGTATGGTCGACAGGGACTCGTGATCGGCCCTCACGGTGAGGGCATCGCGCTGAACGAGGAGCAGAAAGATCTGTACGGGTACGTGGGTCATGACCCCGCCGCGAGCGGGGATCAGCACGACCTCACCGTCTCCGCGGTCCGGGCCAGCGCCGAGGGCACGGAGCGGCAGGCAGACGTCGCCTTCTTCGGCGCCGCCGGGTTCGACCCCGTCGGTCCCGGGGACGAGTGGTGGCAGGCGCTCACCGCGCCCGGCGCCGGCGTGATCGGACTGCACGCCCCATCGGGCGCGGGGGAGGAGATCTCCCGCGCCACCGGCACCGAGTTCGGCGACATCGCCCTGGTCCGCCTCGGCGCGGAGACCGACGAGGACCTCGAGCACCTCTCTGCGCGCCTCACCGCGGCAGGCCATGTGGCCCGCGTCGTCGAGGAGGACGTGCGCTCGGTCCACGTCACCGACCCCGACGGCCAGCACCTGGAGATCCATCCGCGCAGCCGCTGAGAGGGGATCCCAGGCCCTGTGGCCTGGGTCTCCTTGCGCTACGGTGGTCGCGTACCTGCCGGCTCCCCAGGCGGAGCCCCGACCGCCCCGCGCATCAGGAGAGACGATGGCCGACGACGCCCCCCGCCGTGACGAGACCTACGCCCCCAGCTCGGACTTCGTCACCCACGCGGTGGCCCGCCCCTCCCTGTACCGGGAGGCCGAACGGGATCGGTTGGCGTTCTGGAGGTCCCGGGCCTCCCTGCTCAGTTGGAAGGACCACTTCACCGAGACCCTGGACTGGTCGAACCCGCCGTTCGCGAAGTGGTTCGCCGACGGCACGCTCAACGCCGCCCACAACTGCGTGGACCGCCACGTGGACGCCGGACACGGCGACCAGGCTGCCCTGATCGCCGAGTACGAGGACGGATCCGACGCGACCTACACCTACGCCCAGGTCAAGGACGAGATCTCCCGCATGGCGAACGTCCTCGGCGAGCTCGGCGTCCGCACGGGCGACCGGGTCGCGATCTACCTGCCGATGATCCCCGAGGCGGTGTTCGCGATGCTCGCCTGCGCCCGCATCGGCGCCCCGCACACCGTCGTCTTCGGCGGCTTCTCCGCCGACGCGCTGCGCTCCCGCATCGAGGACGCAGAGGCGACGCTCGTCATCACCGCCGACGGCCAGTTCCGCCGCGGCTCCGCCCTCCCGCTGAAGCCTGCGGTCGACGAGGCCCTGGCAGGCGGCGCCCCGTCCGTCCAACGGGTCCTGGTGGTGCGCCGCACGGGTGCGGACGTGGACTGGACCGAGGGCCGGGACGTGTGGTGGCACGAGGCTCGCGAGGACGCCTCCCCCGAGCACGAGCCGGTGTGGGTGGAAGCGGAGCATCCCCTGTTCATCCTGTACACCTCCGGCACCACCGGAAAACCCAAGGGCATCCTGCACACCACCGGCGGCTACCTCACCCAGGCCTCCTACACCCACCGCAATGTCTTCGACCTCAAGCCCAAGGACGACGTCTACTGGTGCACCGCCGACGTCGGCTGGGTCACCGGCCACACCTACGTCGTCTACGGACCGATGGCCAACCGCGCCACCCAGGTCATCTACGAGGGCACCCCGGACACCCCCCACCAGGGACGGTGGTGGGAGATCGTCCAGAAGCACGGCGTGACACTCTTCTACTCCTCACCCACCGCGATCCGCACCGCGATGAAGTGGGGCGAGGAGATCCCGGGCACGTACGACCTGTCCTCCCTGCGACTGCTGGGCACCGTGGGGGAGTCGATCAACCCCGAGGCATGGAAGTGGTACCACCGAGTGATCGGCGGCGGCCGCTGCCCGATCGTCGATACGTGGTGGCAGACGGAGACCGGCGCCATCATGATCTCCCCGCTGCCCGGGGTCATCACCCCGAAGCCCGGTTCCGCCCAGCGGCCGCTTCCCGGCATCAGCGCCGAGGTGGTCGACGACGCCGGCGAGCAGGTCCCGCCCGAGACCCCCGGTTTCCTGACGCTGACCGAGCCCTGGCCGTCCATGCTGCGCGGCATCTGGGGCGATGACCAGCGGTTCATCGACACCTACTGGTCACGCTTCGAGGGCCGCTACTTCGCCGGTGACGGCGCGAAGACCGACGAGGAGGGGGACATCTGGCTGCTGGGCCGGGTGGACGACGTCATGAACGTCTCCGGTCACCGGCTCTCCACCACCGAGATCGAGTCCGCGCTGGTCTCCCATGACTGGGTGGCCGAGGCCGCCGTGGTCGGCGCGAACGACGAGGCCACGGGTCAGGCGGTCGTCGCGTTCGTCATCCTCCGCGAGGGGACCGAGGATGCGGTCGCCGAGGCGGGCGGCGACCAGCAGGCCGCGGAGACCCTGCGCCAGCATGTGCGCACCCAGATCGGGCCGATCGCTCGCCCGAAGAAGGTGCTGCTGGTCACCGAACTGCCGAAGACCCGGTCGGGCAAGATCATGCGGCGCCTGCTGCGGGACGTCGCGGAGAACCGCGAGGTGGGGGACACCCAGACCCTCGCCGACTCCTCGGTCATGGACCTCATCCAGCAAGGGCTGTCCGGGAAGAAGTGACCGCAGGTGAGCACCCGCCGCGTCCCTGTGTGCCCGGCGAGTGCTGCTGCGTCTCACCGGGTGAGGCGCACATCCCCGACGCTGCTGCGCACCTCCAGGGGGGCGGCGTCGGCGGACCCTTCCAGCTCCCGGTCCTGCTGGACGGAGCCCACGTCACTGCTCGCGCTGATCTCGAAGCGCTGCTCGGCGCCGGGAGCCCGGAAGTGAATGTCCCCCACATCGCTGACGAGGGTGACTGCGGGTGCGGTGGCGTCGGGATCTAGGGCGACGTCGGTGTCCCCGACCTCGCTTCGCACCCGCAGGGTGCCCTCGTCGCCGAGATCGAGGTCGCGCAGTCGCACGTCACCTATCTGGGAGGTGACCTCGAGTCCCGCGAAGGCGCCGTCCGCCTCCACGTCCCCGACGGAGGACGCGAGCTCCAGGTCCAGCTGCGGGGCGAGGTCCGCTGGGATCACGATGAGGACGTCGCTCGGTGCCGTGCGGCTCACCGGGCCGAGGAAGCCGGGCTGGCGGACCGTGACCTCGGTGCTCTCCGCACGCTCCTCGACGGTGATCCGTGCGCGGCGGACGTCATCGGCTGCGGGGACGGAGCGGGAGCCGGCCTCGACGACCGCCACCTGTATCTCCTGAGCTTCCTCGGACCGCAGGACCACCAGGTCCCCGGCGTCGCTGTCCACCCGCAGCGCGGTCGGTGACCCCACCTCCGCGATGGGGGATGCCGGGGGAAAGCCGCGCTCCTGCGCGGCGGCGGCGAGACTGGCGAGGAGCAGACCGGTCAGTCCGAGGGTCAGGACCAGGCCGGCGATGAGGATCAGGCTCAGGCGGATGGCACGGTCGCCGGACGGGGTGCCGCTCGCGCGACGCGGGGGGTGCAGGGTGGTGCTCATCGGTCCTCCGAGTCCAGGTAGCGCAGCACCGCCATCACGCGGCGGTTCTCGCCGTCGACAGGTGCCAGGTCGAGCTTCATGAAGAGATTCGAGATGTGCTTCTCCACACTCCCCGCGGAGACGAACAGCGTCTCGGCGATGGAGGCGTTGGAGCGTCCCTCGGCCATCAGCTGCAGGACGTCCCGTTCGCGAGAGGTGAGCCGGGCGAGGCCCGTGCGGCGGCGGGAGCGCACCAGGATCTGCTGGACCACCTCGGGGTCCAGCACGGTCCCGCCGGCGCCGACGGAGTCGACGGCCCGCAGGAACTCCTCGACGTCGGCCACGCGATCCTTCAGCAGGTAGCCGAGCGATCCGACGGAGTCGGCGATGAGGTCCGCCGCGTAGCGCTCCTCTACGTACTGGGAGAGGACCAGCAGTCCGACCCCGTCATTCTGTGCGCGGATCAGGGTGGCGGCACGTATCCCTTCGTCGGTGAACGTGGGCGGCATCCGCACGTCGATCACGGCGAGGTCCGGGTGATGGCGGGTGACCGCGTCGAGCAGGGCGGTGGCGTCCCCGACGGCGGCGACGACGTCGTGACCGCCGTCGCGCAGCAACCGTTCCAGGCCCGCGCGCAGCAGCACCGAGTCCTCGGCGAGGACGATCCGATACGCGTTCATGCCGTGACCTCTTCCGGGGCGCGGGTGGTGGCCGGTGCCTCGGGGACGGGGATGCTCGCGGCGATCACCGTGCCGGCACCGTCGGGGCTCGCGATCTCCAGCCGACCGCCGGTGGCGCGCACCCGGTCGGTGAGGCCGGCGAGGCCGGTGGCGGTCCCGTCGCGGACGAGCCGTGCACCTCCGCGTCCGTCATCGGCCACCCGCACCACCAGGCGTGGCCCGCGCCGACTGACGGAGACCTCGGCGCGGCTCGCACCGGAGTGCTTGGCGATGTTGGTGAGGGCTTCGGAGACCACGAAGTAGGCGACGGCCTCGCTCTCGCGTCCGAGGGTCCCGGGCAGGTCGGTGGTGAGCTCGACCGGGATGGCCGAGCGGGCGGCGAGTGCGGACAGCGCCGCGTCCAGGCCGCGGTCGGTGAGGACCGCGGGGTGGATGCCGCGGGCGAGCTGCCGCAGGTCGGTGATGATCTCCTTGGACTCGCTGTGCGCTTCGTCCAGCAGGTGCCGGGCAGCAGCCGGGTCCTCCTCGACCTTGCTGCGGGCCATCCCGAGCGCCATCGCGAGGGCGACGAGGCGCGGCTGGATCCCATCGTGGAGGTCCCGCTCGATCCGCAGTCTCTCCGCCTCGGCTGCGTCGACTGCCCCACGGCGCTGTGCGGTCAGCTCGCTCACCTCCTCCCGTAGCGCGTCGTCGCGGGAGGGGACGAGGAACCGGGCGAGAGCCCGTTCCAGCAGCACCCCGGCGAGCAGGATCAGCAGGGCGAGGACGAGGGCCGCCACGGCGATCGCGACCAGGGCGGGACGGCCCGGTTCCCACCCGAGAATCTCAGCGAGCCCGGGGTCGCGCACGGCGAGGTCGGCGGTGATCCACCCGGCGCCCAGCAGCGACCAGAACACGGTGACGACCACGAGACCCACCACCATCACCAGGTGGTGGTGGAGGACGCCCCGCCAGAACGACCAGGAGGCGACGTCGAGCCAGAGCCCGTGCAGCCACCCCGCGGCGCCTGAGCGGGTACTGACGCGACGCGTCGGGTGCACGGTGTCGATGCCGTGGACAGCCCGGGCGCGGGCCCGCTCACCGCGGATCGCCAGTCGCATGGCGAGGACCCACAGCACCAGCAGCAGCAGCCCGGCGCCGGCGGCGGGGATGGTGCCGATGCCGGTGGTGAGCACCGTGATGCTCACCCACAGCCAGCTCCAGCCGAGCAGTCCGGATACCAGGACGCTCGCGGCGCCGGCGAGCGGGTGGGGCTGCGGCAGGCCCTCGGGGGCTCCCGGTGCGGGGACAGGGGTGTCGGCCGTGGTCATGGCACCCAACCTAGACGCGGCGGGGACCGATCCCTACGGGGCGGGCCGTCGGAACGGTCGGGGGTTTTCCCCACCTCTGTCCCGACCTCGAGGGACCTGCGGATGCGGTTCAATGGGTCCATGAGCAACGACGCCAGCGGTATGAGCGGAGACGGCCACCTCGACGCGCACACGGATGCGCACCAGGGAGAGGCCGAGCACACCGACCAGATCATCGATCAGGTCGACCGGGTGGAGGAGGAGATCGCCGCGGAGTCCGGTCCCGCTCGCGGCACCCTCCGCGACGTCGCGAACTCGCTCGGGATCTCCAGCGCGGTCGCTCTGCGCGCGCTGCGCGGTTCGTCGGACATCAAGCCGCAGATGGCGCGGCGTGTGCAGGAGGCGGCGGAGCGCCTCGGCTATCCGCTGGAGGATGTCTCCCGCGAGGGCGCCCACGCGGGCGTGGTCGCGGTGCTGGTGAACACGATGCGCAACACCTGGATCTCGGAGCTGGTGCGCACCATCCGCATCGAGCTGACCGCGACAGGCCGCTCTGCCGTGGTGGTGCCCACGCGCCGCCGCGTCCCGGAGTACCCGATCGCGGCGGACGTCGACGCCATCGAGTCCCTGGTGGAACTTGGCGTCGACGGGTTCCTGGTGATCAGTGACCTGGCGGACATGGACACCGCCATGCAGGCGACGGGAGACCGGCCGGTGGTCGGGATCGGCTGCTCGCGGGACCTGGTCGGCCGCATGGACACGGTCCGCATCGACGACGAGATCGGGCAGGGCCTGCTGGTAGATCATCTAGTTTCCCTGGGCCATACCGAGATCGCCCATGTCGGCGGGGTGGGGCCGACGGTCGCGCGGGAGCGAGCGGATGCCTTCCGCGCGGCGATGGAGCGCCACGGTCTGGGTGCGAACGCCCGCATCGAGCCGGGTGACCTCACCGAGCAGGTGGGGGAGACCGCGGGGTCGATGTTGCTGCGCGGTTCGCAGGTGCCGACGGCGATCACCTGCGCGAACGATGTCTCCGCGCTCGGTGTGCTGGCTGCCGCGCGGGACGCGGGGTACGACGTGCCGACGCGCCTTGCCGTGGCGGGCTACGGCAACACGTCCCTGGCCTCCTCCGGTATGTCGACCCTGACCAGCGTCGACCCGAACTCCGAGCGTCTGGGTGCGCTCGCGGCGCAGTTCTTGGTGGAGAGGGTCGGTGGTCACGAGATCGACCCTCGCGACATCGCCGTTGCGCCGGAGCTGGTGGTGCGCCGCTCCACCTCGGCCCCGCCGCGCGCCGCCGCCGAGCGCCGCAAGCGCATCAGCGTGGATTGATCGACGTACTGGTGAGGGACGAACCGGTAGGAGATCAGTGGGATGGTAGAGGCTGAAGGAAGACCCCTGCCATCGAGGTGACGGTTGCGGCTGCTTCTGTTGCCGGGATGCGGCAGAAAGCGTCACGCCGATGGCTGCGATGGCCGGGATCCGACGCGAAGCGTCACGCCGACCTGCGACACCCGGCGATCCGCTCCCGAAACACCCGCTGATCTGCACGTCGGCGCGGTCTGGGCCGCGCGCTGGTATAGGCTCGCGGCATGATCAACTCCACGAACGATCCGAACACGCCGCCCACCCAGCGGTCGATCGGTGAACTCGTCGCCTCCGTCCGGGATGAGCTGACGGGCGTCGTCAATCAGCAGGTCGCGATCGCCAAGAAGGAGATCACCGACATCGCGGTCAAGGCGGGCATCGTCGCCGCCTGCGCGGCGGTCCTCCTCTTCCTGCTGCTGAGCGCCTGGGTGATGCTGCTGTTCGCCGCCGCCTGGGGCCTGGTGGCCCTCGGTCTCCCCGCCTGGGCCTCGTACCTCATCGTCGCCGCCGTCTTCATCCTGCTGGCCGCCGTGGCCGGGGTCATCGCCTTCCTGGTCGTCAAGAAGATCAAGGCGCCCGAGGTCACCATCGAGACCTCCATGGGTGCGGTCGACGCCGTCCAGGGCAAGCGCCACTCCACCCCGGTCAGCTACGACGACACCTTCGAGGAGCTGTACGGCAAGCAGGTCAGCGCCCGCGCCGGCACCACCTCCGCGTCCCGCCAGGCCGGCTCCTCGAGCGATATCCCGGCCCACCCCACACCTTCCCAGCAGGACGTCGGCACGGTCTCCGAGAGCGGCAGCACCCGCGCCTGACCAGTACCCTGGGGGTGTGAACCCTCGGCTGTACGACTCTGCGTCCCGCACCACCACCGAGCTCCGCCCCGTCATCGACGGGGCGGTCTCTGTGTATGTGTGCGGACCCACCACCCAGGACGGACCGCACCTGGGTCACGTGCGCACCCTGCTCGCCTTCGACGTGCTGGTGCGGTGGCTGCGCCGGCGGGGCCTCGCGGTCACCTATGTCCGCAACGTCACGGACATCGACGACAAGATCCTGGTCCGGTCCGCGGAGCGCGGCGCCCCCTGGTGGGCATGGTCGCTGCGCTGCGAGCGGCAGTTCCACGACGAGCTCGATGCGCTCGGCTTCCTCCGCCCCGACTACGAGCCGCGGGCCACCGGTCACGTCCCGGAGATGATCGCCTTCATGGAGCGCCTGATCGAGCGCGGGCACGCCTACGCGGTCGGGGACGGTTCGGTGTACTTCGACGTCCGCAGCCTCCCGGAGTACGGGTCCCTGACCCGCCAGCACCTGGACGACATGCAGGACGACACCGAGGAGCAGGCCCCCGGCAAGCGCGACCCCCGCGACTTCGCCCTGTGGAAGAGCGCCAAGGCCGATGAGCCGGCCAGCGCGTCCTGGGACACCCCGTTCGGACGCGGCCGGCCCGGCTGGCACCTCGAATGCTCCGCCATGGCGAAGAAGTACCTGGGGGAGACCTTCGACATCCACGGCGGGGGCCTCGACCTGCGCTTCCCCCACCATGAGAACGAGCAGGCCCAGTCCCACGCCGCCGGGTACGGCTTCGCCGAGCGCTGGATGCACGCCGGGATGCTGACCGTCGAGGGTCAGAAGATGGGCAAGTCGCTGGCCAACTTCATCAGCGTCGAACAGGCTCTCGCGGACCATCCCGCCCCGGTGGTACGGCTCGCACTCGTCGGCGGGCACTACCGCGCCTCGGTTGAGTACAACCCCTCCACCGTCCGGGAAGCCTCCGTGGTCTGGGACCGTTTCACCGCCACCCTGCGCCGCGCCGCAGACATCGCCCCAGAGGTCGCGGACGCCGACGCGGACGCCCTCTCCGTCGTCGAACTGCCCGAGGAGTTCACCGCGGCGATGGACGAGGACCTCGCCGTCCCGGAGGCCCTCGCGGTGATCCACCGCACCCAGTCCACCCTGAACACCGCTCTCGGCAGCACCCGCGGAGAGACCGGGGACGTGGCTACGCTCGCCCTGCAGCTCCGGGCGATGCTCGACGTCCTCGGACTCGACCCTTTCGCCCTCCCCTGGGCCGGCGGCGCGGAGGACTCCGGCGCCGAACACACCGCCCTGGACGGCCTGGTCCGCTCCCAGCTCGCCGAGCGCGCCGCCGCACGCGCAGCCAAGGACTGGGAGCGGGCCGACGCGATCCGCGACGCCCTCGCCGGCGCCGGCATCACCGTCGAGGACGGTCGCGACGGCGCCCGCTGGTCCCTCGCCGCTCCCGGCGCCTGACCCCCACCCATCCCCAGATCACTCCAGGAGGCCCGCACATGGCCGGCAACTCCCAGCGTCGCGGCGCCCGTCGCGGCCCGAAGAAGACCCGTTCCGTCGGCTCCGGCGGTCAGCGCCGCCGCGGCCTCGAGGGCCGCGGGCCCACCCCGAAGGCAGAGGACCGGCCGGCGCACAAGGCCTTCAGCGGCGGCGCGAAGAAGACCAAGCGCCCCGCGGCCCGCACCGAGGGCGCGGACCTCGTCGCCGGTCGCAACGCCGTCCTGGAGGCGCTCCGCGAGGACGTCCCCGCGACGGCGCTGACCCTGATGCATCGCATCGACACCGACGACCGCATCCGTGAGATCCTCCGCATCGCGGCGGAACGCTCCCTGCCGGTGCAGGAGACCACCCGCAGCGACCTCGACAAGATGAGCGACGGCGCCGTCCACCAGGGCGTCGCCCTGCGCATCCCCCCGTACGAGTACGCGGACGTGGACGAGCTGCTGAGCATCGCCCAGGACCGCTTCGAGACGCCGCTGCTGATCGCCCTGGACTCGATCACCGACCCCCGGAACCTGGGGGCGATCCTGCGCTCTGCCGGCGCCTTCGGGGCGCACGGGGTGATCCTGCCCGAGCGCCGCAGCGTCTCGATGACCGCGAGCGTGTGGAAGGTCGCCGCCGGGGCTGCCGGCCGCGTGCGCGTCGCCCAGGTGACGAACCTGAACCGCACCCTCACCGAGCTGAAGGGCACGGGCCTGTTCGCTCTCGGCCTCGACGCCGACGGGGACGTCACCACGCGGCAGATGGAACTCGGCACCGAACCGGCCGTCCTAGTCGTCGGCGCGGAGGGGAAGGGCCTGTCGCGGCTCACCCGGGAGACGTGCGATCAGATCGTGTCGATCCCGATGCAGGGCGGCACCGAATCGCTGAACGCGTCGGTCGCCACCTCGATCGCGCTGTACGAGATCGCCGGCCGCCGCGAGGCGGAAGGCATCGCCTGACTCAGCCGCCCAGGATCGGGATCGCCGAGGTCTCCGAGGTCACCAACGACTTCTCGTCTCTGCGATGGGGGAGCACCTCCAGGATGTAGTCCCGCACCGCATCGTCCATGGAGACGTCGACGCCGGCCCGCTGGGAGAGGTACCACTTGTGCTCCAGGACCTCGTGGTAGAACTCCGGGGCCTGGAGCTTCGCACGCATCGATCGTGGGATAGCCCGCACCACCGGTTCGTAGGACCGCTGCAGCCACTCGTGCGCGACGAACTCCTCGTCCTCCGCCTGCTGGTCGGTGACGGCGCGGTACTCGTCGAGGTCGTTCAACAGCCGCCGCGCCTGGTTCTCCTGCGCATCGATACCGGCCAGGCGCATCAGGCGTCGGGAATGATGGCCGGCGTCGACGACCTTCGGCTGCAGGGACACGGTCGTCCCGTCGAGATCGGTCGTGATGTCCAGCTCTCCGACATCGAATCCCAGCCGGTTCAGCTCCTCGATACGCGCGGAGACCCGCCACCGCTCGTCGACCGAGAAGCTCTCCCGAGCGGTGAGCGCCCCCCACAGCTCGCGGTATCGCTCGATGAGCTGGTCACCGACCTCGATCGGGTCGGCCTCCTCGTCGAACAGCTCCCCGGCCTGCAGATCCATCAGCTCCCCGATGATGTTGGTGCGCGCAAGATCGAGGTCGTACTCGCGCTGACCGTCCGAGAGCTTCTCGTGAAATGTGCCGGTCTCCACGTCCACGATGTACGCGGCGAACGCACCCGCGTCCCGGCGGAACAGGGTGTTGGACAGCGACACGTCGCCCCAGAAGAATCCGTCCAGGTGCAGACGCACCAGCAGCACCGCGAGCGCGTCCAGCAGCCGGCGCGCCGTGTCCTCCTGCGAGATCTGACTGAAGACGGCTCGGTAGGGCAGGGAGAACTGCAGGTGGCGGGTGATGAGGATGGAGTCGAGCTCCCCGCCGTCACGTGCTGTGCGGCCGGAGACCACCGCGACGGGCTCCACGGAGGGGACGTCCATCTTGTTCAGGACGCGCAGCATCTCGTACTCGCGGCGCGCTAGCTGCTGGCTGATCTCCTTCAGCGCGAGGACCTTGCCGGACATGCGAACGAAGCGGACGACATGCCGGGAGATGCCGCGCGGGTAGGCGGCCAGCAAATCCTCCGGCCACTCCTCGAGCGGCAGGTCCCACGGCAGATCCAGGAGAGCCGGATCCGCGCGGGATGCGGTGATCTCGAGCGGTGACATGCCTCCATTGAACACTGTGCGCGGTCATCACCCCCGCCACCACGCGCCAGGGGCGCACGGCATGTGCCGTGCGCCCCTGGATCGTGAGGGAAGGTCCGGGTCGATCAGTCAGTTCCTGATTTCCAGATATCCTACCGCACGCGAGCGCGCAGTACGTCGATAAGTCAGTGCCTGCTGTCCAGATCTC
>JAUNUA010000035.1 GCA_030538435.1 Brachybacterium sp. | reverse complement strand
GCCACCCGGGCTACAGGGAAGTCATCAATCGCCCGCAAGCCGTTCCCGCATCCACGGCGGCATCGCGTCCTCGCCGAAGCGGTCGGCGAACCGCCGTGCAGCAACGGCGTCGACTCCTCCGATCCCGTCGAAGCTGCCGGGATCCTGGTCCTCGTTCACCTCTGCGCCCAGGGCAACGCTCGCGGAGTCCTCATCGCTACGGCCGATATCCAGGCGCAGCGACACGAACGGCCGCTGCTGGTCCGCCGCCGTCTGCTGCAGAGCATCCATCAGGAGCGAGATCTGCGAGTCGGTGCCGAAGCGCGCGTCACCCCCGGAGGGCGGCCCCGCGGCGTCGATCACCACGATCCGCCCGGCCCACCCCTCACCGTCGGGGATGAACCCGCAGGACAGGCGCCGCCAACGGTCCGGCAGCTCGACCGAGGCGAGCAGCACCCGCGCGAGGTCCTCGGTGAGGGCGCCCTGCCGCTCTGCGGGCGTGGCAGGTCCAGGGTTTCGGTCGCTCATGCTGTTCCCTCCGCTCTCGTCACCGACTCCATAGGGCCACCGTCGCATCGGCGGGCTGGAGCCCCCGGGCGGGTCACCAGCCACGTCGCAGCGTTCGCGGTCGCGGGGAAGCGATCGGCGTAGGCGTCCAACCAGTCGGCGGCGAAGCGATCCGCGCCGTCGGCGGGCACCATCGCCCACACGCTGCCACCGAACCCGGCCCCGAAGGCGCTCGCCGCATCGGCGCCCATCTCCCGAGCCAGCCGCTGCAGCCCCACCGTCTCCGGCACCTGGTTGCCGAGGCCCTCCTCGGCATGCTGCTGGGAGAGGTCGACAAGACTCCCGAACTGCTCCAGGTCCCCCGCACCGAGCGCGGCGACGGCGGCGGGAATGATCTGCTCCGACTCACTGAGGAACTGCTCGAGCCGACCGACGAGATATCCCTCGCCGCGGACCAGGGCGCGCGCACGCTCCACGGCGTCCGGGCCGCGCGCGGCAACGGACCCAAGGTTGGCGTCGGCGTGCCCGGTGTCCCGGTTCCAGAGCTGCACGATGTCCGCGGCAGAGCGGGAGACCCGGTTGTACCGCTCCATCGCGGCGCCCGTCTTCTGCGCCTCGACCCCGGACACGGCGACGACCAGCACCCGGTCATCGGGCACCGCAACGTCCTGTTCGCAGCGCACCGGGGAGAAGGAGTACTGGACGAGCCGCCCCTCCCTGCCGCACAGCATCGCGACATGGTCCTCGCTGCCCCCGAAGGTGCCGACCCCGCGGTGCCCCTCGAGCGCCCCGAAGCTCTGCCCGTTCTCCACGCACCCCAGGTACTCCGCGAGGGACTCGCGATCGGTGACCTCCCGGCGGAACACGTCCGTCGCGCCGATCCCGGCGAGATCGATCAGGGCAAGCGCCACCCCGGTGACCAGGGCGGAGGAGCTGGACATCCCTGCGGCAAGCGGCAGATCGGACTCGATGCGGATGTCGGCGCCGCGCAGCATCGCGGGAAAGTTCGCGCGGAGCCGGTCGACGACGGTGCGGATGTACCCCGACCAGTGGCCCCCGCCGGGCACCTCGCGCTGCTCGGGACGGTCCAGCGGGATCTCGATTGTCTCGTGCGCGAGGGTCGAGGTGACGCGCAGGATGTCGTTCCCGCTGGCGCGCGCGGCGACGGTGTGCCCGCGGTCGACGGCCGCGAGCAGGGAGCGCCCTCCCGCATAGTCGGTGTGCTTGCCGAGCACCTCCACGCGACCCGGGACGAACCAGGTGGCCTCATCCCGCGCTTCGCGCAGGAGGTCATCCCGGGGGCTCGCCCCGGATGTGCTCACAGGCGAACCTCGACGTCGGCGAGGGCCCCGGCAACGGCGCCGATGTCCGCGCGCGAGGACATGTCCAGCACGCCTGCGGCGGCCGGCACCACCGTGAAGCGTTCGCCACCGTCCATCGCCAGACGCACCGCGTCCATGACCTCCAGCTCTCCCCGGGCGGAGGGCTCCACCCGCGCGCACGCGTCGAAGATCGCCGGGGTGAACAGCCACGCGTTCATCGACACCGGCGCGTCCTCCCCGAAGTCAGCGAGTTGCTCCTCGGTGGGCTTCTCGAGGATGTCGGTCAAGGTGCCGGTGCGATCAGCCCGCACGACGGCGAAGGCGCGGATCCGCTCCGGAGGGATGTTCGACCGCTCGATGAGGGCCGCCCGCTCGAAGCCGACGAGGGCGCTGCCCGGGGCACGGGTCAGCGCGGCCAGGGCCGAGCGCGGATAGTAGTTATCGGAGTTCAGGACGATCACGCGCTCGCCGCCGGCGAAGCCGCGGGCGGCTGCGACCGCATCGGCCGTCCCCCGCGGCTCCTCCTGGACGGCAGTGGTGACACGCAGGCGGCCCCCGTCGAGCCGGTCCGCGTAGTCGCGGAGGGCATCGTGCTCCGGCCCGATCACCAGGCACACCTCGGTGATGCCGACGTCGGCGAGGACCGACAGCACATAGTCCAGGAACGGGCGGCCCACGTCGATCAGCGCCTTCACCCCGGAGGCGGCAATCTGCGCCTGGTCCTCCGTGAGGTCCGCGGCGTCGTCCTCGCGGCGCATCCGGGTGCCGAGCCCGCGGGCAAGAACCACGGCGCGACGCGGTGGCGCGAAAGGATCGGGATCTGTACGACGGGGGTCGGGGGCGGGCGCTGCGGACGCATCGGACATGAGATCGAGTCTATGGCCTGGGCGGATACACTCACAGCGATACGCGGCGGCCGCAGACGACGGGCGCCGCTCCCTGCTCGCCGAGGAGGACGCTCATGGGCCGTGAGGTGGGCGCAACCGAGTACACCCGTTCCCAGCGCACCCGGTACCGGCGGGACCTGCGGCGGAACCTCGACGTCTTCGAGTCGTTCCTGGACAGCGCGGAGTTCCGCACCGAGGGCACCATCGGCGTGGAACTGGAGATGAACCTGGCGCGGCCCGATGGCACCCCGGCGCTGGACAGCGCGGCGGTCCTCTCCGACCTCGACGACGGTTTCGTGCACGAGATCGGCGCCTTCAACCTCGAATCGGACCTGCCGGTGACCCACGTTCCCGGCCGCGGTCTGCGCAGCCTCGAGGACGAACTCGCCGAGCGCATGTCCACCGCCGATGCGGCTGCGCGCGCACACAACGCTCGCATCGTCACCATTGGGCACCTGCCCACGCTCACCGAGGACCTCTTTCACGACCCGTCCTGGCGCGCCCCGGGGTCGCGCTTCGCGGCGCTCGATCACGCGGTGATGGAGCTGCGGGGCGAGGAGATCGTGCTGGACATCGAGGGGGAGGGGAAGGGACTGGTCGCCGAGTTCGACTCGGTCGGGCCGGAGGCCGCCTGCACCTCGATGCAGTTGCACCTGCAGGTTGCGCCGGAGCGCTTCGCGGCTGCGTGGAACGCTGCGCAGGCGATCGCCGGGTTGCAGGTGGCGCTATGTGCCAACTCCCCGTTCCTGATGGGCAGGCGCCTGTGGCACGAGACCCGCATCCCGACGTTCCTGCAGGCCTTGGACGTGCGACCCCCGGAGTACGCGGAGCAGGGGGTACGGCCCCGGGTGTGGTTCGGGGAGCGGTGGATCACCTCGATGTTCGACCTGTTCGAGGAGAACGTGCGGCTGTTCCCCGCCCTGATCCCGGAGTCCCGCCAGATGGCGGAGGAGCCTCTGCTGACCGAGGGGTCCGCGCCGAAGCTGTACGAGCTGATGCTGCACAACGGCACGGTGTGGCGGTGGAACAGGCCCATTTACGACCCCGGCACGGACATGCCGCACCTGCGCCTGGAGAACCGGCTGTTGCCCAGCGGCCCCACCCCCATCGACATGGCAGCGAACGCCGCATTCTTCTACGGCATCGTGCACTCACTGATGGAGGAGCGTCGGCCGGTGTGGTCGCGGATCTCCTTCGACCACGCCCGCCGCATGTTCCGCTCCTGCTCCCGGGCGGGCATCGGCGCACTCGTGTCCTGGCCCCGCCAGGGCGTGGTGCCCGTCGCGGAGCTGCTCCGGGAGGAGATCATCCCGCGGGCGATGGAGGGGCTCGGAGCTCTCGGTGTCGAGGACGACGTGGTCACCCGCTACGGGCAGGTGCTGATCGGGCGGGCGACGACGCGCCGCAACGGGGCGCGCTGGCAGATCGACACGGTCGCGGCGCTCGAGCGGGCGGGGGCCGACCGCGCCGAGGCGCTCGCTGAGATGACCCGGCTGTACATGCAGGGGATGTGGTCGGATCGGCCCGTCCACGAATGGGACGTCCCGGGCTGAGCGTCGCAGAGGCGTCGCTCAGTCGTCCTCGGCGTGGCGGGGCTGGTCCGCTCGGCGGTACTCCTTCCGCCGCGATCCGATGCGGGCCGGCAGGGTGCCCCGTGCCGCTCGTTCGACGACGCGGGCCCCACCCTGCTCCTCGTACGGGTCGGACAAGACGGGCACGTCGGTCTCCGCCTCCGGCTCCACGACGTAGTCATCGCAGTCGAACGCGTCGTCGCTGTCGCGGCGCTCGTACTCCTCCGGAGGCAGCACCTGCTTCCACTCGCGCGTGCGGGTCATGGGCACCTCGCCGGCGTCCTCCTGCAGCGCCCGGTACAGGGCGTACATCTGGAAGTAGGCGAAGACGAAGAACGGCAGGCCGACCAGGATGATCGTGGACTGCAGTGCCTGCAGGCCGCCTTCGCCGGAGAACACCAGCAGGGTCGCGGTGATGACACCGATCGAGGCGGCCCAGAAGATCCGCTGACCCAGCGGGTTGTAGTCCTCGTGGCCGTTGGCCATGGTGTCGGTGACGAGCGCCGCGGAGTCCACGGAGGTGATGAAGAAGATCATCACCAGAATGATCGCGATGATCGAGACGGCGAACGCTCCGGGGTAGTTGTCGAGGAAGGCGAACAGGGCACCGGGGATGTCGCCCTGGTCGACGACCTGGTCGACCAGACCACCGTTGCCGTTCAGCTCGATATCGAAGGACGCGAGGCCGAAGATCCCGAACCACAGGACGGAGAAGCCGGCCGGGATCCCCAGCACGCCCACCACGAACTGGCGGATGCTGCGGCCCTTGGAGATGCGGGCGATGAAGATCCCGACGAACGGCGACCAGGTGATGGTCCACGCCCAGTAGAAGACCGTCCAGGTGTTCTGCCAGCCGGTGTCGGCGAAGGTGTCGTTCCAGAATGCCAGCTCCGGCAGGGTCACCAGGTAGCTGCCGAAGGACTCGAGGGTGCCGCGCAGCACGAACAGCATCGAGCCGCTGAACAGCAGCACGAAGATCAGCAGCATCACGGCCATCACGATGTTGACGTTGGAGAGCACCTTGATGCCGCGGTCCAGGCCCAGCGACACGGAGATCAGGGCGACACCGCTGACGACACCGATGATGATCAGCTGCCAACCGGCGCTCTCCGGCACCCCGAACAGCTGCGAGAGACCGCCGTTGATCTGCAGGGTACCCAGGCCGATGGAGACGGCGATGCCGAAGACGGTGCCGATGATCGCGACGATGTCGATGATCTGGCCGATGGGTCCGTGGATGCGGCGGCCGAGGATCGGCTGGAAGATCGAGCTGACCCGCGGCGGCAGGTTCCGCTTGTGAATGAAGTAGGCGAAGCACAGAGCGGGCAGCGCGAAGATCGCCCAGGTGTGCAGCGTGAAGTGGTAGTAGGTGAAGTTCATGGCATCCGCGGCAGCGGCTTCGGTTCCGGCCTCGATGCCGAGGGCTTCGCCCCGCGGCGGGTCGCCGAAGTGGCTGATCGGTTCCGCGACACCCCAGAACATGAGGATCGAGCCGATTCCGGTCGCGAACAGCATGGAGAACCAGGCGAGGTTCGAGTACTCGGGTTTCTGGTCGTCCGGGCCGAGCTTCACCCGGCCGAAGCGACCGGCCGCGATGAACAGCAGGAAGGCGATGAACGCTGTGACCCCGAGGATGTAGAACCAGCCGAGGTTCGTCATCAGCCAGGTGGAGGATCCGCTGACGGCGGAGTCCAGGGCGTCGGTGAAGAAAATGGTGGTCAGGACGAAGCCGATGATCACGGCGGCAGAGCCGAAGAAGATCACCGGGGAGGTGCGCAGACGCAGGACGTCGTGCAGACGGGTCAGCATGGAGGGAACTCCTCGAGGAGGGTCGGACTCGGCGGGCCCGGGCGCGTTCGTCGCACCCTGGCTATCGAGTTCGGGGGAAGCGACATCGGTCAGGGATGTGTCGATCGGTCCTTCACGAGGCTTCCACACTTTCAGTGACAACCCAACCGGTGCACCTGTCCAAGAAGCATGCCCTCGACCCCGTCAACCGGAAGCAGAGCCCTCTGACCTGGGCGTTTATTGGCCAGATGGGCCCGGATAGGCCCGGAACGTTCTGCGTGTCGTCATCCGGGTCGGCGCGCTCGATCGGCGCTCGGGTGTCGGAATCGTGGAGATCGGGCCTTTCCGGCGACATCCCGGCTCCGTTCCCAGGAAATCCTGAGCCGCACTCCAGGGCTCTTCATGGGAGGACCTGTTGAGTATGGGTATCGCGTCACCGGACGGGACACCCACTGAGGAGGGGGTCTTCCCACAGCTTCCGGGACGCGGGGGAAAAGGGATGGCCCCGGCTCGTGGGGACGAGCCGGGGCACTTTTTTTGTCCAGGCGCCGCTCGGTGCTGGCGTTGGTCAGTTCAGGCATTGCTCGGTCCCAGCACCGCTCGGTCAGAGCATCGCTCAATCCAGGCATCGCTGCATCGGGTGGCTGCCGGAGCGCCTCTCCCCCACTCAGCTCCCGGGTGTACGCCACCCGCACTCTGCCATCCGGTCTCGTCTTCCCAGGGAATCGGTAGTCCTGGCCCAGCTTCTCTTGCAGCTGATGGGGTCTACTACTTGCAACGCGTCGCTGGAGGGGTCGCCCGCTGAGGAGGGGCCTCCCGCACATCTCCGGGACGCGGGGGAAAGGGATACGCCCCGGCTCGTGGGGACGAGCCGGGGCACCTTTCTGTCCAGCGACATCCGGAGCTTCGAGGGGCGCGGCCGGTGGTCAGCGCCGCAGGTCGATGCCGAAGACGCGCCTGATCTGGGTGACGGCGTGGCGGGTGAAGCGCACGTCCGATGGGGTGCTCGCCAACGGGACGAACAGACCGGGATGCGCCGGGTGGGTGACGCGCCCGTGGCCGCGCCCGGTGCGCACCTCGAAGCCTGCGCGGTGCAGTAGCTCCAAGAGCTCCCGGCGGGAGGTGGGGTGGCGGGTTCCCGCTCCCCCGCGGGCCGACGGGCCGGCGGCGCCAAGGTCGTCGGGCAGGGCCCGCTCGATTCCGTCGGGCCGCACTGACAGGGCGTAGCCACGGCTGAAGGCGCCGATCACGGCGTTGTCGGCTCGTCGCACCTGGACCACGAGTTCGCCGCGCAGGAAGTGGTCGCTGGTGCCGGCATCGGCCGTCCAGGCCTCCTCCGGCTCCGCGACGGTGAGGATCATCCTCTCGCGATTGATGCTGGTGAGACCGACGACTCGTACGTCTCCTTCGTCGAGCCTGAGGGGTCGCAGCAGCGGGCGGGCATCGTCCGGGGTGAGGGAGTGGATGGCCTGCGGGGGCGGGGCCGGGAGCGCACGCGGGACCTCGATGGTGGTGGGTCGACGGCGCGCACCGGGTCCGGCAGGTCGAGCGGGTGCGGCGGGCGGTCCCGTCTGCGTGGCGGGCGCCGAGGTGTCGCGGGCGCCTGTCGCGGTCCAGTCGACGGGGCGGACGCGCCGCGCAGGGTCGGTCCGCCCGGCGAGGGCACTCGGGCGCGGCGGTGTAGGTGGCTGTGGGGAGGTGCGCGGTGGCGGGTTCGACGGGGTGGCCTGATGGTCGTCGCGCGCGCTGGACGGTGCCACGATCCCTCCCCGTGCTCGATGGTGGTTCCCCGCTACGGAAGCCCGGCCCCGCGGCCCCAGCCGTACGGCACACCTTCCAATCTGGAAAGGCTTCTCGCTGGATCATTCACTAAAACCGGCCTGCCGCTGCACCACGCTGGGCCACCAAACGAACAACTAAACTACGTCGCTCATATGCTCCCGACCATAGACGATGTGCGACGCAAGACACTGCCTACGGCCTGCCGGTCTACGTGTGTCGTCAACCCAAGTCTTTTCGCCGATTTCTCCGAAGGTCGATGGAGACTCCCGATACTGCGATTAGGAGGCAAACAGCCCCTTGGACCAATGACCTGGTTAGCCGACTACCCTCACCGGTGACCTCTATCAGATAAGGCGACACCAACAGAAACACGATAATTAGCAGTACCGATATCCACGACGCAGCCCAACGTCTACTCGAGCGCAAACTCCCCATCGACACACTCCTTTCTTATAGATTCCTGCGAGGACTTCACGGTGCGATACAATTCGTCCCATTGACTTGGTAGTCGCGCACCACGTGACCGGGATCGTTCGGATTAGAAAACTTGGGTTCAATCCACACTTGCCACGTAGTCCGGCCGTCAGTCCGGTTGGCGCACGGGAGACCTTCCTCGAGGTAAGGGCTGATGAGCCCGCCCAACATCCCCGTCGTGAGCGCAGCGAACGGACCGCTGAGCGCCGCTGCCAAGCCTGAAACGGCACCGACTCCTCCGGCAATCAAAGCTCTCTGATCAGCGCGCGAAAAAGCAATGTACGCGCCACGGTCCCCGGCGCCGGTGCTCACAAGCGGCCCCGCACCCCCGGAACTATGCGACGAAGCAGGCCGCGTCACAACAAGAGTCGACCCCTCTCCGAAAGCGTACTCTTCCGTAATATCGCCGTCGTCCTCGTGGATCGACACTAATTCGTATCCATCCGTGGCGAGACTTGCGCCTCCATGTGCAGCAGAAACCTCAGCCGTCGTGGCTTGATCATCTGCATTGCCGGCATGAGCGATACCATGCACACCCGCCACGCAAGACATCGTGGCGCAAAAAACGACGAACCTTCTGATCAGATTTCCAGACCTCAGGTCATCTCCTCCTTATCAGACATCAAGCTACGCATCTGCATCTTTGCCATGAATATGCGTAACTATATCGACTGTAACATCCATGAGCGCCGTCGTGGCGGCCGCTCTTCACACGCGCACGGAGTGACGGGGGGTGCCCCGCGTGCGGCCCGTCAGGCTCTGCGACCACGT
This sequence comes from Brachybacterium sp., assembly GCA_030538435.1. Taxonomy (GTDB): domain Bacteria; phylum Actinomycetota; class Actinomycetes; order Actinomycetales; family Dermabacteraceae; genus Brachybacterium. The sequence continues at coordinate 5,846 of JAUNUA010000035.1, read as the reverse complement.
ACTCGACATGTGGTCACGGTGCAGGTGAACCTGGCGGTTGTTTCCCCCCAAAGTGGGTGTGAACGGCGGCGGTCTAGGGACACTGTGCGTTGCTCCACTACCGTGGCCACCGTCCGCTGATCGATCCGCCGGGAGGTGTCGTGTCTGAGGCTCGGCGCCGCTCGTTCACGGGCTCCCTCACCGCCTCCCCCGCCAGCACCAGCGCCAGTTCCGGCCCCCACCGCTTCGACCTCGCACGTGTCGGGGCGGGCCTCCCGGTCGCGACCGCTGCCGCAGAACTCCGGGATGCCGCCGGCGGAGGGGCCATGGTCGTGACTGCGCCCCCCGGGACCGGAAAGACGACGTTCGTGCCGCCGCTGATCGCGAACACCGTTCCCGGCGTCACCCTGCTCACGCAGCCGCGGCGGGTCGCCGTGCGGGCGGCCGCACGTCGCATCGCCGCGCTCGACGGTTCCCCGCTCGGCGCCGCGACCGGGTTCACCGTCCGTGGCGAGCGCCGCGTGGACCCAGGTGCCCGCATCGAGGCGCTCACCCCCGGCGTGCTGCTGCGTCGCCTGCTGACAGACCCCGGCCTCGACGGTGTCGGCGCGGTGATCCTGGACGAGGTGCACGAGCGGACGCTCGACGGTGACCTGCTGCTCGGCATGCTCGCGGATTTTCGGACCCTGCGGGATGACCTCGTGGTGGTCGCCATGTCCGCGACGATGGACGCCGGTCGCATCGCGGAGGTCCTCGGCGGGGCGCCGATCATCGATGTCCCCTCCGCCCTCCACCCGCTCACCGTGGAGTACGTGCCGCCACCGGGTGCGCGACTCGACGCGCGGGGCGTGGCACGGGCGTTCCTCGACCATCTCGCGGAGGTGGCGGTCCGCGCCTATGACCGCGCGGGTGATGTCGATGCCCTGGTGTTCCTGCCGGGCGCCCGGGACGTGGACGAGCTGACCCAGCGCCTCCGCGGCCGCACCACGGCGGAGGTGCTGCCGCTGCACGGGCGGCTCCCCTCGCGTCAGCAGGACCGGGCGACCTCCGGGCGCGGCCCCGGGGACGGTCGACGCATCATCGTCTCCACCGCTCTCGCGGAGAGCTCCCTGACCGTGCCCGGAGTGCGGCTCGTGATCGATGCGGGGCTCTCCCGGCAGGTGCGGCGGGACCGCGAACGCGACATGGCCGGGCTCGTCACCGTCAGCGCCTCCCGGTCGAGTGCCGGGCAACGCGCGGGCCGCGCCGCCCGCGAAGCTCCCGGCACCGTGGTTCGCGCCTACGCGGAGACGGATTTCGCGCGCATGCGGGAAGCGGACCCACCGGAGATCTCCGCCGCGGACCTCACCGACGCGGCGCTTCTCCTGGCCGCGTGGGGTACCCCCGGCGGCGAGGGGCTCCCGCTCCCGGACGCCCCACCACCTGGGGCACTCGACGACGCGACCTCGCGATTGCGCGCCCTCGGTCTCACCGGTGAGGACGGTCTGCCGACGCTGCTCGGCCGACGGGTCGCCCGACTCCCCGTCGGCGTGCTGGAAGCCCGCGGGCTCCTCGCCGGCGCGGATCTCATCGGACCGCGCGCCGCCGCTGACGTGGTCGCGGCGCTTGTCGATGATCATCGGGCCGACGGCGCCGATCTGCCAGGCCTCCTGCGGGATCTCCAAGCGGGCAGGGCCCCGGGCGCGGACCGCTGGCGGCGCGAGATCGACCGTCTGCGAGCACTCGCCGCCGACGACCAGCAGGCCGACGCGACCGCTCCCGTGCCCTCGGACGACGCCGACGGCATTGCGGTATCCGAGCGAGACATCCCCGGGGCAGTCGTTGCCCTTGCCCGGCCGGAGCGGATCGCGCGGCGCACCGGCCCCGCCTCCTCCCGCACCTACCTGCTCGCCTCCGGCACCCGCGCTGCCCTCCCCGTCGGCAGCGGCCTCGTCGGCGAGGAGTGGCTCGCGGTGTGGGAGGTGCAGCGTGCCGACGGTCGCGCGGCCGACGGCACCGGCGCCGTCCTCCGCCTCGCCGCGCCGCTCAGCGAGGAGCTGGCGCTCGCCCTCGGCGGGGCCTTGCTGCGCACGGAACGCTCCGCGGCCATCGCGAAGGGCAAGGTAACGGTCCGCGAGGAGCGTCGGCTGGGAGGGATCACTCTTACCTCCACCCCGGTCGCTGCCCGCCCGGAGGACACGGCGCCCGCCGTCCTTTCGCACCTGCGGGAGACGGGGCTCAGCAGCCTGACGTGGACAGACGCAGCGGAGGCGCTGCGAAGTCGGCTTGGGCTGCTGCGACGGGAGCTCGGCGAGCCGTGGCCCGATGTCAGCGATGCGGCGCTGCTCGCGGACCTCGAGGAGTGGCTCGGCCCGCATCTCACCGCCGGCGCGTCACCGCGCCTGGATCAGATCGACGTCCTCGCGGGTCTGCGCGCGCTGCTGCCGTGGCCGGAGGCTGCGCACCTCGATGAGCTGGTCCCTGAGCGTCTCGCGGTCCCGTCGGGCTCTCATCCCCGGATCACCTACCCTGCCCCGGACGAGGCGAACGGGCGCCCGGTGGTCGCGGTGAAGCTGCAGGAGATGTTCGGGCTCGCCGAGACGCCCCGCCTGGTCGACGGGCGGGTCCCGGTGCTGTTCCACCTGCTGTCTCCGGCCCGTAGGCCGCTGGCGGTGACCGATGACCTGCGGTCCTTCTGGGCGGGGCCCTATCAGGAGGTGCGGAAGGACATGCGCGGCCGCTACCCGAAGCACCCGTGGCCCGAGGACCCGTGGTCGGCGCCCGCGACGGCCCGCACCACGCGCCGCATGGGCGGGCGGTGAGACCCGCTCCAGCGCCGATGACTCTGGTTGGTCGTCAGTTCGTCGTCATCATGATGGTGGGCACGAAGATCGCGGTGTACATCGCGGACTGCATGAGTTCGTAGGAGCGGCGGACCGCTTCCGTGATCGGGGTCTTCTCCGTGATGTCGTCGATGCGCGCGGCGAGCTCCTTGCGGGACATGTCCGGCACATCCTCCTTCAGCGTCGCGTGCGCGGCATCCAGCGCCTTCAGCAGGCCCAGGATGACCGCGTCCTGGGGGATCGGTTCCTCGCGGCCCTCGAGGACGTTCGCGAGGTGTCGACGCAGTGCCGTCTCAAACCTGCCGTCGCGCTCCGGCCACGTGGTGCCGAACCATCCATCCTTGCGCTCTACGGCCCCGGCAGCGGCGAGATCTTCGCCGATCACTTCGGTGGGGTCGACGTCCTTGTGGTCGACGAGCTGCGAGAGCTTCGGGGGCTTCCGCTCGGAGCGCGAGCGGAGCCCGGTGAGCACGTGGTCGAGGACGACGTCCCCGGTCGGAGAGTCCTCGACAATGGTGACGCGGGGGTCCTTGTCCTCACTCAGCGCAATGCGCTCGGCGAGGAGGAGATCGGTGAGGGCTCCGGCGGTGACCGCGCGCTTGCGTTCACCGTCGTCACGGCCCTTGCCGTTCGTGCACAGCAGGAACAGGTCGCGGGCGATGGACGGAGTCTGGCTCATGCCGCTCATCCTGCCGCAGCCACCCCGGCACGGCCAGGGGTGGAGTTCTGTGAGTGGCTGGTGGCTGGTCGCTGCGTCCGCCGCGCTTGCGGTGCCAGCCGCGGTTGACGCGTCGGCCACCGCGCCGCGCCCCGACCCGCGTAGGGCAGGAAACGTTCCATACATTGGTACGTTTCCTGCCCCATGCGGGGGTGGCGACGGGGCGCGGGGTCATCGGGCACCGGAAGGCGGCGCGTGAAGGGGCTGGGGCAACGTGGCCCCGGGCAACGGGGGCAGGGTTAGGTCGGGGCTGGGTTCCCCGGGCGCGGGGGTCCCCGGGCCACGGGGGCTAACGGTGCCGCACCTGGCGCGCCGTACACTCCACGTGATGCGCTGCCACCACTTCGACGCGGGCACCTGCCGCTCCTGCACCCTCCTGGATGTGCCGCGCCACCAGCAGATCGAGGACGCCGGCCGCGCCGTCGAGACCCTGCTCCACCCCTTCCTCCGCCCCGGCGTCGATCCGGACGCCGTGTGGGGCGCACCGATCATCAGCCGCGAGGCCGGGTTTCGCACCCGCGCGAAGATGGTCGTCTCCGGCACCGCCGCTGCCCCCGTGCTGGGTCTTGCTCCCGGTGCCGGTGGACCCGCCGCGGACCCGCACGCCGGGGTGGACCTCACCGACTGTCCGCTTCATCAGGACGGCATCCAGGGTGTCCTGGAGGGTGTGCGTGCCCTGATTCGGCGCGCCCAGGTGCCGCCGTACGACGTCGCCCGCCGCCGCGGAGAGCTCAAGAACGTCCTGGTCACCGCCTCCCCCGATGGGGAGCACCTGGTGCGGCTGGTGCTGCGCAGCGACAGGGCGCTCGACCGCATCCGCGAGCACCTCCCCGCCCTGCTGGAGGACCTGCCCTCCATCCGGATCGTGAGCGCGAATCTTCACCCCGAGCACAAGGCCGTCCTGGAGGGGGAGGTGGAGATCCCGCTCGTCGGACCCGAGGCGCTGCCCATCCGCCTGCAGGACCTCACCCTCTTCGCCCGGCCACAGTCCTTCACCCAGACCAACACCGAGGTCGCCGCGGCGCTCTACCAGCAGGTCGGCGCCTGGGTCTCGGAGCTCGCGACCGCGCGGGGCACCGCCGATCCGCTGGTCATCTGGGATCTCTACTGCGGGATCGGGGGGTTCGCGCTGCATTGCGTGGGCCCGGGCCGCAGGGTCGTCGGCGTCGAGATCTCCGCGCCTGCGATCGCGTCCGCCTGCGCCTCCCGGGACCTGCTGCGGGTGCAGCACCCGGATCTGGCAGCGGAGTTCCACGTCGCCGACGCCACCGACTGGGCGACCACCCGGCTGACCGAGCCCCGGCACCCGGAGGCCGGGCCCTCGGACGCCGCGCACCCACACGCTGAGCACCCGGACGCCGGGCCCGCGCCAGCCGACAACCCGGACGTCGTCATCGTGAATCCGCCGCGCCGCGGCATCGGGCAACGTCTCGCGGGCCTGCTGGAGGAGCATGGGCCTCACGACGTGCTCTACTCCTCCTGCAACCCGGCGACCCTCGGCGCCGACCTCGGGGCGATGCCCGCATACCGGATCATCCGCGCCCACCTCGTGGACATGTTCCCCCACACCCGGCACGACGAGGTGCTCGTCCACCTCCGCCGCACCTGACCCGCCCCCGATTCGAAAGCGTGACCTGATGACCAGCACCGGCGCCTCCGAACAGCACCTTCCCACCATCGACGACCAGCTCGCGGGCGTCACCCGCGCCGTCGAGCGCGAGAACCAGGACTGGACGGTGATCCTCGCCCAGACCCTCCCCGCCGCGCGCGCCACGCTGTGGCGTGCCCTCACCGACCCCGAAACGCTGCGGCTGTTCTTCCTGCCGGTCACCGGCCAGCTGCACGAGGGCGGCGCGGCCGTCATCGACGCGATGGGGGTCACCGCGCCGATCCTCACCTGTGAGCCCGAGCAGCGAATCGTCCTCGACTGGGGTGGCGGCAGCCGCCTCGAACTGCGCCTGGCCGATGCCGATGGCGCCGAGCCCAGCGACGCCCACGCACCCGCAACCCGCGTGACCCTGCGGCACACCGTGCGGGACGACGACCACTTCGCGCAGTTCGGGCCCGCCGCGACCGGCACCGGCTGGGACGGCGCCCTGTACGGATTGGCGCTGCACGTGGCCGACCCGGTCACCGCACACGCCGAGCGCATGGGCGAGCAGTTCCCCTTCACCGAGGACGGCAGGCGCTTCACCCGCGCCTCCACCGAACAGTTCGCCACGGCCCACATCGCTGCCGGTGGCGACCCCGACGATGCCCGGGCCCGTGCCGCGCGCACCGCGGCGTTCTACCTCGGAGAGGCTCCGTCCGAGGCGTGAAGGGGCTCC
>JAUNUA010000356.1 GCA_030538435.1 Brachybacterium sp. | reverse complement strand
ATCCTGGACGAGACCGACTCCGGCCTCGACGTCGACGCGCTGCGCGTGGTCTCCGAGGGCGTGAACCGCGCCAAGGAGAACACCGACGTGGGGATCATGCTGATCACCCACTACACCCGCATCCTCAACTACATCACCCCGGACTACGTGCACGTCTTCGTGGACGGTCGCATCGCCGAGGAGGGCGGGCCGGAGCTCGCCGAGCGCCTCGAGACCGAGGGGTACGAGCGCTTCCTGGCAGGTGCGAAGTGACCGAGCAGCAGAGCACCCCCGAGACCGGCACCACCAACGCCGGCGGCGTCGAGGCGACCGCTGGCGACGCCCCGGCGACTCACGCCACCGAGGCCGAGGTCCTGGAGGCGATGAAGGATGTCATCGATCCCGAGCTCGGCATCAACATCGTCGACCTCGGTCTGGTCTACGGCGTCACGGTCGAGGAGGGCAACGCGGTCATCGACATGACCCTGACCTCCGCGGCCTGCCCGCTGACGGACCTGCTCGAGGAGCAGACCTTCCAAGCACTGGACCCGATCACGGAGACCCACCGCATCAACTGGGTGTGGATGCCGCCGTGGGGCATGGAGATGATCACCGAGGACGGCCGCGAGCAGTTGCGCGCCATCGGCTTCAACCTCTGAGGCACCCCGCCCGCATCGCAGAACGGAGCGCTCGCACCCCGCTGGGTGCGAGCGCTCCGGCGTCGGATCTCGGGGTCGTCGATCTCTCCGTCGTCGGTGAACTCCAGGTCGTGCGCCTCGGCGACGCCGGCGTGGGTGAGCGCACCGTCGTGGGTGCTGAGGCCCAGAGCGAGCGCGCGATCCTGCAGCACCGCCTTCTCCCAGCCACCTCCCGCCAGACGCAGCACGTACGGCAGGGTGGCGTTGGTCAGTGCTGTCGTCGCTGTCACGGGCACCGACCCCGGCATGTTCGCCACGCAGTAGTACGTGGTGTCGTGCACCTCGAAAGTCGGGTTGTCGTGGGTGGTGGGGCGCGATCCCTCGAAGCAGCCTCCCTGGTCGATCGCGACATCGACCAGCACGGAGCCGGGCTTCATGGTCCGCACCATGTCGTCGGTGACGAGCTTGGGGGCCCGCTTGCCGGGGATGAGCACGGAGCCGATCACCACGTCGGCTTCGGCGAGCTGCTCGGTGAGGTCCAGGGTGGTGGAGTAGCGGGTGAGGATGCTGCCGTTGTGGATCGTCGCGATCTCGTTCAGCCGCGCGAGGTTCAGGTCCATCACGGTGACGTCGGCATGGAGTCCGCGCGCCATGATCGCCGCTTGCTCGCCGACCATGCCGCCGCCGATCACCAGCACCCGTGCCTCCCGGGTCCCGGGTACGCCGCCCATCAGCACGCCCGAGCCACCGATCGGCTTCATCAGGTGGTATGCGGCGACCTGCGTCGCCAGGCGCCCGGCGATCGCGCTCATCGGCGCGAGCAGCGGAAGCGAGCGGTCCGGGCGCTGGACGGTCTCATACGCGATCGACGTGGTACCGGAGCGCATCAGCGCCTCGGTGAGAGGCTTGTCGGCCGCGAGGTGCAGGTAGGTGAACAGCACCTGCCCGGGCCGCATCAGCTCGTACTCCTCGGCGATGGGCTCCTTGACCTTCACCACCATCTCCGCACGCCCCCACACGTCCTGCGGACTGGTCGCGATGCGGGCACCGGCCGCCTTGTAGTCGGCATCGGTGATGCCGGCCCCTAGGCCGGCCTCGGTCTCGACCAGTACGTCGTGACCAGCGCCCACCAGCTCGTGGACGCCCGCGGCGGTCAGACCGACCCGGTACTCGTTGTTCTTGATCTCACGGGGCACTCCGACGAGCATCCTTGCTCACTACTCCCTTTGGCCTGGGCGACTCCCGCCCGGGTGGGGCGGGAGGATGACGGGTGATGTGGGCGGCGCGCGCCTGTGCGGCCGTCCACGTTCATCCCATCACAGGACGGGCGCCAAGGGG
>JAUNUA010000355.1 GCA_030538435.1 Brachybacterium sp. | reverse complement strand
GAGCCGCCTGCACGTCAGGGATCCCGTGCGGGCCGATGCGCCGGTCGTTCAGCGCGGGCCGGTGACCAGGTCCTGGTAGTCGGGGTGCTTCTCGATCCACCCGGCGACGAACGGGCACACCGGGTCCACGGTGAACCCTGCCGCACGGACGTCGTCCAGGGCGCGCCGGACGAGCGCCCCACCGACACCCTGGCCCTCGAACTCCGGGAACACTTCGGTGTGGGGCATGACCACCACGCCCTCCTCCTCGGAGTAGTCGGCGAAGCCGGCGGCCCGGCCTTCGATCTCTGCTTCGTAGCGGCTGCGGTCGCGGTTCCTGCTGATCGTCACGTCGGCCATGGATGTCTCCTGTGGTGCCGTCGATGCCGCCGGGCGGGTTCGCCGCGGCGGGGTCCCCACCCTAGACCCGGCTCTCCTCGCCGGGTACCCCGGTGACGGTGGTCAGGAGGAACACGGTGTCCTCCAGCGCGGTCACCCCGTGGCGTTGATGCGTCAGCGCCGCAAGCTGTCCGGCGCTCAGCTCCACGGGGTCCTCACCGGTGATGCGGACCCTCCCGGTCAGGACCTGCATCGAAGCCGCGGGTGGGGAGTTGTGCTCCCCGAGCTGGGTGGCTGCGCGCAGTCCGAACACGGTCTGACGCAGCGGCCCGTCGTGCACAACGATCTCCGCATGGCGGCCGTTCTCCGCCTCACGGGCGGCGGTGAGCGCCCTCTCGGCGATCTCGTCCAGGGTGTCCATCGGGGTTCTCCTCCGGTAGGTGGCGCCGTCCCCTCCATCCTGCACCCCGATGGTGCCGGGCATACTCGGATCCATGACCGGACCTGCCCAGAACCTGTGGCGCACCGCCGTGCGGAACGATCCCGACCATGCCCGCCGGTACGCCACACGGTGGACCCGCCTTGCCGCCGCGGGCCACGACCTCGACGGGGAGGCTCGCCTGGTGGACGCCATGACTGCCCGCGGCTCGCGGATCCTCGACGCCGGCTGCGGTACGGGACGCGTCGGCGGATACCTCGCCGCTCGCGGTCACCACGTGGTGGGCGTGGACCTCGATCCGCACCTCATCGGCGTCGCCCGCACCGACCATCCCGGCGCCCGCTGGGAGGTCGGCGACCTCGCGACGTTCGCCCTCACGACCGTCGACGGCGCCCCGCTGCAGTTCGATCTCGCCGTCTGCGCCGGCAACGTCGTCGCATTCCTCGCCGGATCCGAACGGGTGCCCGCCCTGCAGCGGATCCGAGCACACCTGGCACCCGCCGGCCGGCTCGTCGTCGGCTTCTCCACCGAGCGCGACTACCCGGAACGGGCCTTCACGGCCGATGCCGAGGCCGCTGGACTCGAGGTGACCCAGAGGTTCGGCAGCTGGGAGCTGCACTCGTTCGACGGCTCGTTCCTGGTGGCGGTCCTTCAGCGCGGCTGAGTGTCCCGGTACAGCTCGACCAGCGTGCGCGCCGTGCGTTCGCCGTCGCGGATCGCCTCGGCGTAGGGAAGGCGCAGCATGCCGGTGATGGTCCCGAAGTAGATCATCACCAGGTGCCCGGCGAGATCATCGGCCCGGTGCTCGCCGACGACGTCCACCGCGAGCTCGCCGAGTCGCCGACGCATCTGCGCCAGCTCCGTGTCCAGCACCGCCTGCACCGACGGGGAGGGGTTGCGGAAGGCCGCGGCCGTGCCGGTGAAGGAGCACCAGCGCTCGGTCAATCGTTCGTCCTGGTACCGCCGCAAGGCAGGCCAGATCGCCAGCAGTCGCTCAAGCGGATCCTGCTCGGCGGCGATCGCGCGCTCCCACTCGCCCGTCCACACCTCGAGGCGCCGGGTCAGGGCCGCCACCAGCAGGCCCTCCTTGGAACCAAAGTGTCGATAGAGGCTCGGAGGAGAGGCGCCCGCGGCGCGGAGTATCACATCGACGGGGGTGGAGGGCACCCCTTCGACGAACATCGTCTCGTCCGCGGCGTCCA
>JAUNUA010000354.1 GCA_030538435.1 Brachybacterium sp. | reverse complement strand
ACCCGACGAGCCAGGTCTGCAATAGCCCGGCTATCACCATGATTGCAGTCAGCACCAGGGCGCCGGCTGAACCGGTGCCGAAGTCCTGTTGTGGGCCGAGCGCAATGTTGTACAGGTACACCAGTGGTGGCCTGGTCTCGGGGTTGTTGCCGGTGAGGTTGTAGAACTCGTCGAACGCCTGGAAGGCTGCGATGAGCAGGAGCAGCAGCACCGCGGCTGAGGTGGTCCGCAGCTGCGGCAGGGTGATCAGGCGGAACATCTTGAACCCGCCGGGGTTCAGTCCGTCCACCGCAGCGGCCTCGTACAGGTGCGTGGGGATCGCCTGCAGGCCGGCCAGAAACAGCAGCATGTAGAAGCCCACCTGCAGCCACAGCCTGACCGTCACCAGCACGATCCACCAGTAGGGAGAGGCGGACAGCCAGGTGGAAATCGCGTCCAGACCGAGAGCCATCAGAACCTGGTTGACAATCCCGGACTCCAGCCCGTTGAAGAGCGACAACCGCCACACCACGCAAGCCACCACGTACGAGCAGGCGGTGGGGAGGAAGAACACCGAGCGGAAGAACATCTGGAAGCGGGGCAGGCCGTTGACCATCACGGCGAGCGCGAGGGAGGCCGCCATCGTCACCGGCACGATGAATAGCGCGAAGATGATGAATGTGCGGAGCGAGCGTAGGAACGCCGTGTCCACGAGAAAGTTGGTGAAGTTGTCGAGGCCCACGAAGCGGGTGGGGAGCACCGTTCCGCGAGCCTCGAACAGGCTGAGCGTCCCACCCCAGATCAGCGGCAGGATGGTGAAGACCAGCAACCCCACGAGGAACGGGGTGAAGAACATCCAAAAGGCGAGGTTGTTGCCCTTGATCCTCGTGGGACCGGACCGGCCCGTGCTGGTGACGGGCCGGTCCTTAGTCCCGACGCTCACGAGCCGATGGCCCTGTTGCTGGCCTCCTCCGCCGCGGCCAGCTCCTCGGCCGGATCGGCGTTGTTGTTCAGGATGTTGCTGACGGCGTCGGCATGGGGCGTGCCGATGTCCCCGGTCCACTGGGGCGGACCGGTCACCCCCATCTCGCTGGCCATGGTGGCGATCTCCAGACCGTTGCCTTCCTTGAGAGCTTCGGCCTGGTCGGCGACCGCGGTGATCGGCGGGATGTGGAAGCCATAGCTGAGCGCCCAGTCGGTCTGGTGATCGGTCTGGTCCACCCATAGCCACTTCGCGAAGGCTTTCGCAGCGTCGACCTTGGAGCTATTGCCTGCGACCTGCTGGTTCCAGGAGCTCATGAAGGTCACCTGGCGGCCCTCGGAACCGACAGCGGGGTGCGGGAAAACCCCGATGTCGTCGAGGTTCTCCTCCAGGAACGGCAGCGCCCAGCATCCTCCCCAGGTGATGGCGGCCAGACCTGAGGCGAAGGCGGCGGGATCCGGCCAGTCCGAGGGGGCTCCCGAGAGCAGGATCCCGTCGTTCTTCAGCTCCTGGATCTGCCTCAGACCCTCGGCATAGGCGGGGGTGTTGTACGCGACCGCGTCCCCGGCCTCGTTCATCGGGGTTCCCCCCGCCGCCCAGATCATGGTCCAGGAATTGGCGTCGAAGTTGTTGCCCAGGAACAACCCCTTGTGCTCGGGGGAGTCGAGCTCGCGCGCGGCGTCGACCAGGTCATCGAACGTCTCGGGTGGGGAGATACCGGCGGCCTCGAACAAGCTCTTGCGGTAGTAGAAGTGCTGGGGGTCCAGGATCATGGGGATCGCCCAGATCTTGTCATCGATCGTCACAGGACCCAGCGACGCTTCGTTGAACTGATCCTTGATCGGCTCCATGATGTCGCTGAGGTCGACGTATCGGCCCTGCTCGGCCTGGTCCACGGCTACGGCATTGTTCTCGAACACGTCCACCCCGCCGCCGGAGAGCAGCGCGGTGGACAGTCGCGCGGCGTAGTCGCCGGTCACCCAGTTGACCTCGACGGTCGCATCCTCGTA
>JAUNUA010000353.1 GCA_030538435.1 Brachybacterium sp. | reverse complement strand
GTCCCCGTCGGCCTGCAGCGCCACGGATACCTCGATGACCGGCAGCTGCGACGCCTCGAGGACGCGGGGTGCACCGTGCATGTCGTCGCGCCCTACCGGTGGCTGCCCGGCGCGGACCAGGATGCCGTCCGCCGCATGATCGAGGCGATCATCGCCGGGGACCTCGACGCCGTCACCTTCACCGCTGGCCCCGCCGTCGAAGCGCTGCTCGCCACGGGACGCGACATGGGGCGAGAAGCGGAGCTCGTGCAGGCGCTGCAGGACGGTCGCTGTCGCGCCTTCGCAGTCGGTCACGTCACCGCCCAGCCGCTCCAGGACACCGGCATCCCCGTCACCTGGCCGAGTCGGGAACGCATGGGCGCACTCATCAAGCACGTCGCCGATCACCTCGACGGGACGCGGGAGAGCCGGTGACCCGCACCGTGGTGCTGGTGCACGCCGTGCGCAGCTCCCGCACCATGTGGAAGGGGCAGACCACGCGGCTGCGGAAGAAGGGCTTCACCGTCCACACCCCGAACCTGCCGGGACACGGCAGCCGGGCGGGGGAGACCTTCACCCGGGACGGGGCGCTCGCTGCGATCGACGAGGCGGTGCGGGGGTGCGACGAGCCGCCGGTGCTGGTGGGGCTCTCCCTCGGCGGATACCTCTCGCTGAACTACGCAGCCACGAACCCCGGGATGCTGGGCGCCCTCGTGGCCGCGGACTGCACCGTCGTGCCCGGGCCGCGCCTCGCCCGCGCCTACGGTCTATGGCTCGGGATGAAGGACGTGCTGCCCGGGGATGCCGACGCCCGCGTCCGACGCTCCTTCGCCCGCGCCACCAGCGAAAAAGCCGCGAAACGCTACTACGGCGGCGGACGAGCCCGCGGCATCGTCTCCGGGGTGGTCGAGGTGGTCGGCGGCATCGACCTCCTTGAGGACATCGCCGCGATCGACGTGCCCATCACCTTTGTCAACGGAGAGCGGGATCTGTTCCGGCGCCACGAACGCCGCTGTCTCGCCGCCGCCCGCGATGGGCGACTGCGGATCCTCGAGGACGCCGGGCACATCTCCAACCTGGAGCGGCCCAAGCGCTTCGCCCGCATCATCCGCGAGACCGCCCAGCTCGCCGCCCCGGACCGCATCGGCACAGGGACCGCCCCACGATGAACGGCGCGCACGGCCATGCCTCGCCCATCGTCCTCATCCATGGCAGCCGCACCTCCTCCAGCCAGTGGGACCTCCAGGTTCCGCTGCTCGAGGCCGCCGGGCACCCGTGCCGTGTCCCGGACCTCCCGGGGCACGGCACCCGCCAGGACGAGCCCTTCACCACCGCCGAGGCGCTCGCGACGGTCCGCCGCACCGTTCGCGCGCACGCCGCGGAACACGACGGCCCCGTGCACCTGGTCGGCTCGTCCCTGGGAGGGATGCTCGCGATCGCCGCTGCGGAGGACCTGCATCCCCTCGCCTCGCTGGTCCTGTGCGGCTCCTCGGTCCAGCCTCGCGCTCTGACCGCTCGCGCCTACGGTCGGGGAATGCGGGTGCTGGATGCCCTGCCCGGCGGGGACGTCTCCACCCGGGCGGTCCTCGCCCGCCTGCTGGGTGCGGAGGGCGTCGAAGCGTACCTGCGGGGCGGCCGCGCCGGTGTCGCGGTGATCGCCCCGTCGATGGCGGCGGTGGCCGGGGTCGACCTTCGCGGCACCCTCACCCGGATCACCGTGCCGGTGACCGTGCTGAACGGCCGGTACGACCAGCTGCGTCTGCATGAGCGCTCCTTCGCCCGCGCGGCGCCGCGTGGCCGTCTGCAGGTCCTGCCGTCCGGCACCCACCTGGTGAATCTCACCCATCCGGAGCGCTTCACCGCGGAGCTGCTGACCGCTGTCGCCGCCGCCGAGGCCCGCAGGGACGGCGAGGGGGTCCCGTAGTCTGGGCGCATGCGCGAGAAAACCCCCGGAGACGTCCCCCACCTGCGGGTCGGCTTCGTCCCCGGGGTGGAGCCCGACCG
>JAUNUA010000352.1 GCA_030538435.1 Brachybacterium sp. | reverse complement strand
GCTCACCGCCGATCTCCGCTAGCCGGGAGGCGAGGGTGTTTGCCGCGATGGCGAGCTCCTCCATGCTGCCGCCAAGCGTTTCCTCCATCGCCTGGCGGGTCCCGGTCTCCGCGCCGAGGCCCGCCATGACCAGCGCGATCTGCACCGACAGCGGCGAGCAGACCTGGTTGGCCTCGGTGCGGTCGAGTGTCCCGAGCATCCGAACCGTGAACGGCACCGCGGCGTGACCGGCGACCTGCGGGTCCCCCGGCGCGGCGCGCTGCACGTCGGAGACCAGCTGGGGCCCCTCAGGGGACTCCGGTTCGCTGCGCATCAGGCCGCAGGAGCTGAGGCCGGCCGCGGCCGGCGGGGCGGACGCGGCGAGCGCGAGAACACCGGGTGGCACGCCCAGCACACCGCGGCGCGAGGGTCGGACGGCGGCGGGAGGCTCCATGACGGCATTGTTCCGGTCGGACCGATAGTGCGCCAGGGATCGGCACACCCGGCCCGCCCCGTCGGCCGCGCGCCCGTACGATCGGAAGGACGATCCCCGATGGCAAAGGAGCACCAGGTGAACGACCGCCGCGAGCCGATGACCGAGACGGACGCCCCGACCGGTGGGGAGGACGAGCAGGAGACTGCCCCGCGAATTCCCGCCGACAATCTCTCGGTCACTGCGCACACGCTGGACCTGGACGGGGAGAGCATCGAGTACACGGCGACGACCGGCACCTACGTGCTGCGGGAGGAGCCGGGCGGCAGCACCTACACCCGCGCGGAGCCCTACGCGGAGGTGTTCTCCGTCAGCTACGTGCGCACGACCGGCGAGGAACCGTCCACCCGTCCTGTGGTGTTCGCCTTCAATGGCGGCCCGGGGGCCTCCACGGTCTGGCTGCACCTGGGGATCCTCGGGCCGCGTCGCGTCGAGGCCCCGGACGCCGGCGAGGTCGGTTCCTTGCCCGCGGGCCTCACGGACAACGCGGAGACGATCCTGCGGGAGGCGGACCTGGTGTGCATCGACGCGATGACCACCGGGTACTCGCGGCCCTCGGAGGGCACAGCGCCGGGCCGCATGCACGGCTTCACGGAGGACCGCGACCTGATCGCGGCGTTCATCATCGAATGGCTGACCCGCAATGACCGCTGGCAGTCGCCGAAGTACCTGGCCGGCGAGTCCTACGGCACGACGCGCGGTGCGGCGATCGCCGCGCGCCTGATGGACCGCTACTTCGTGGCCGTCAACGGTCTGCTGCTGATCGCCCCGGTGCTGGACATGGGCACGATCGTGTTCAGCCCCGGCAATGACGCCCCCTACATCCACTACCTGCCCACCTACGCGGCGATCGCTCACGCCCACGGCAAGCACCCGGGGGTCGCGGTCGAACAGATCGTCGATGAGGCGGAGGCCTTCGCCGAGCAGGAGTACCCGCAGCTGCTCGCCCAGGGGCACCGGCTCGGCACGGAGGACAAACGCGACGCCGCGGAGCGCATCGCCGGGCTGATCGGTGTGGACGCCGACTGGGTGGAACGGGCAGACCTGCGTCCCGAGCATCAGGCATATCTCGCGGAGCTGCTGCGCCCTGAGGGACGGGTGGTGGGACGGATCGATGGACGGTTCTCCGCACCCGCCGGGAACGCCAACGCCGAGCGGATGGAGACCGATCCCTCCATCGACCAGCTCGCGCCCGCCTACACCACGGCGATCAACGACTA
The DNA here is from genome assembly GCA_030538435.1 of Brachybacterium sp. Taxonomy (GTDB): domain Bacteria; phylum Actinomycetota; class Actinomycetes; order Actinomycetales; family Dermabacteraceae; genus Brachybacterium. The sequence continues at coordinate 302 of JAUNUA010000352.1, read as the reverse complement.
CCTGCGCCGTGACCTGCAGTTCCGCACCGACGTCGTGTACGAGATCATGAGCGGACGCGTACACCCGTGGAGCTACAAGGACTTCGAGAATCGCTCGGTGGAGGTCGCGACGGACCTCGCGCGGACGATGCGGAAGGTGCCGCAGATGCGGGTGTTCGTCGCCCATGGCTACACCGACGCCGCGACCCCGTTCCACGCCTCGGAGTACGTGCTGGCGCACCTGGCGATCCCCCGCGAGGATTACGAGGAGCGGATCCGCATCTGCTACTACGAGTCCGGGCACATGATGTACGTCCACGAGC
>JAUNUA010000034.1 GCA_030538435.1 Brachybacterium sp. | reverse complement strand
GGTAGGAGGCGATCGCCCGCCACCCGAGCAGCAGGATCGCCAGCACTGAGGCGGTGACGACCACGAAGGTCACGTCGGTGCCGAGGCCGAACAGGGTGCGGATCGCCATCCCCGCCGCCACCGTGATCGCGAGTACGAAGACGCCCTGGGGCCACAGGCGGAACGGCGCCCGCCAGGCGCGGATTGCCAGGTGGCCGAGAAGCAGGCCCACCAGGAACGGCCAGGCCGTCATGAGGACGTTCATCGTCTCCAGGCTGAGTCCGTGCTGCAGCAGACCGACAGCGGTGAAGATGAACACGGCGAGGGCATCGCCGATCAGGGCTCCGAGGGCACGTATCACGGCGCACACCCTAAAGGATCCCGATGGGTGCCGACGGTGACCGGGCACCCACGCGCGCCCTCGCCACCGCCCTCTACCATGGAGGTCATGCCCGAGACGTCACCCGAGCCCGAAGCGCTGCCCGCCGTCCGCGAGGATCTCGCCGACGCCCAGCCCTACGGTGCCCCGCAGATCGACGTCCCCCATCTGCTGAACGTGAACGAGAACCCGTTCCCCCCGTCGGCGGAGCTCGCCGCCGCGCTCGGCGCGGCTGTACAGAGCGCCGCATCGACCCTGAACCGCTACCCCGACCGCGAGTTCGCTGCGCTGCGCGCGGACCTCGCCGATTTCCTCGCCGAGGAGTCGCACGTCCCCGCCCCGATGGTCGAGGAGGTGTGGGCGGCCAACGGCTCCAACGAGATCATGCTGCAGATCTTCCAGGCCTACGGAGGTCCAGGACGCAGCGCACTGTCGTTCACCCCGCACTACTCCATGTATCCCGAGTACGCGCGGGACACCGTCACCAGCTGGCAGACCTCCAGCCGCGGCCCCGCGCCCGACTTCGCCCTCGATGCTGCGACCGTCCGCGACGCGATCGCCCGCCACAGCCCCGCGATCGTTCTCCTGACGAGCCCGAACAACCCGACCGGCACGGCGCTTGACCTCGATGTGGTGCGCGCCGCCTGCCGAGCCCAGGCCGCGCACGGGGGTCTCGTCGTGGTGGACGAGGCCTACGGGGAGTTCCGCCGGGACGGCGTCCCGAGCGCCCTCACCATCCGCGAGGACCACCCGAACCTCCTGGTCAGCCGCACCATGTCCAAGGCGTTCGCGCTCGCCGGTGCGCGCATCGGCTACCTCGTCGCCCACCGTCGCGTCGTCGATGCCCTGCGCACCGTGCGCCTGCCCTACCACCTCTCCGCCGTCACCCAGGCCGTCGCGCGCACTGCTCTCGCCCACCGCGACGAGCTGCTCTCCCAGGTGGAGTTGCTGCGCGCTGAACGCGACGATCTCGCCGCGCACCTGATCGCCGAGGGGTACGACGTCGCCCCGTCGGACGCAAACTTCCTGCTGTTCCGTCCCCGGGGGGACCGCCGCGAGATCTGGGAGGGGCTGCTCGAACGCGGCGTCCTCATCCGGGTGGTCGGGCCCGAGGGGTGGCTGCGCGTCAGCGTCGGCGGCCCGCAGGACAACTCCGCTTTCCGCACTGCCCTCCAGGAGGTCGATCCGCGATGACAGAACCCGCCGCCGACGGTGCCCGCACCGCCACCGTCCAGCGCACCACCCGCGAGTCCAGCGTCGAGGTCACCCTCGCGGTCGACGGGAGCGGGCAGTGCGACATCTCCACCTCCGTCCCCTTCTACGACCACATGCTGACGGCGCTGGGCACCCATGCCCGCTTCGATCTCACGGTCCGCGCCGACGGTGACACCCACATCGACGCTCACCACACCGTGGAGGACACGGCGATCGTCCTCGGCCAGGCCCTGCGAGAGGCACTCGGCGACAAGGCCGGCATCACCCGCTTCGCCGACGCCACGGTGCCGCTGGACGAGGCGCTCGCCCAGGCCGTCGTCGACCTCTCCGGTCGCCCGTACTGCGTCCACACCGGGGAGAGCGAGGGCCAGGCCCTGCACCTGATCGGCGGCCACTTCACGGGATCCCTCACCCGGCACGTGTTCGAATCCCTCGCCCACCACGCCGCACTGTGCCTGCATGTGCGGGTGCTCGCAGGCCGCGACCCCCACCACATCGTGGAGGCCCAGTTCAAGGCCCTCGCGCGGGCGCTCCGCGTGGCCTGCGAGCCGGATCCCCGAGCGGCCGGCCAGATCCCCTCCACGAAGGGAGCACTGTGACCACGCCCGAGGACCCCAGGGACCGGGACGACGACCGTCCCGCCGACGACATCGACGCCGAGTTCGCCCGCATGATGGAGGGCATCGACCTCGACGACCCCACCCCCGACACCAGCGCAGCCACCGGCAACCGGGCGGACGACGGCACCCCCGCCGCCGAGGACGGCCCAGCGATCCCGGACGATGCGCCGCTGACAGTGGAGGACGTGCTGGACGCGGCCGGTGAGACCGGCCCGGGCGGGGGTGAGCCGCCTGCCCCGCCGATCGCGGTGATCGCGACCTCGGTCGCCTCCGCGAAGGCTCTTGCCGGAGCTATCCGCCTCGGCCAGGAGGCGAGGGACGACGGGGCACGGATCCCCGAGGGCACCCGCATCCACGCCACCGAGAGCGGCGCCATTGCCGTCGGCGCACTCGATGAGGCCGGTGCGCACGACCTCGCGGGCATCGTCTCCACCGCGCTGCAGCGACATGGGATCGTCCTGTTCTGGCGTCGCGGCGAGCGCATGACCGCCACCCGCTACCGCGCCGGTGAACGGGGCGATGACGTCTCCCCGGCGCTCGTCCTCGGCGCGGTCGACGACACCGTCGAGCAGCTCCTGCTCGGTGCGGCGGACGCGGAGGACCTCGGGGAGGGACTCGACCCCTCGGCCATCACCCGCATGCAGGCCCTGACCTGGATCGCGACCGGGCGGAAGCGCCGGTGAGCGCACCGCACGTCGTCGTCCTCGACCACGGGTCCGGGAACGTCCGCTCCGTGGTCCGCGCGCTGGAGGCGGCCGGCGCGGACGTGGACCTCACCGCGAAACCCGATGCCGTCCTCGCGGCCGACGGGCTGGTCGTCCCCGGGGTCGGCGCCTTCGAGGCCACGATGGACCAGGTGCGGGCGGTCGACGGTCCCCGCCTGATCGAGCGGCGGCTCGCCGGGTCCCGGCCGGTGCTCGGCATCTGCGTGGGCCTGCAGATCATGTTCGACGCCGGGACCGAGCACGGCCGCAGCGCCGAGGGCCTCGGCCAGTGGCCCGGTGAGGTGACGCGCCTGCAGGCGAAGATCGTCCCCCACATGGGGTGGAACACCGTCGAGGCGCCGGAGGAATCGGTGCTGTTCGCTGGTGTTCGCGAGGAGCGCTTCTACTTCGTGCACTCCTACGCGGCGCGGCAGTGGGCGCTGGACCCCCACCCAGCGATCCCGGTCCCGCAGGTCACCTGGGCGAGCCACGGCGGGGACCGTTTCGTCGCCGCAATGGAGAACGGACCGCTGACCGCGACCCAGTTCCACCCCGAGAAATCCGGTGCGGCCGGGTCGCACCTGCTCCGCAACTGGCTCGCGTCGCTGCGCCCCACGAGCGGTCAGGATGCGGACGACGGCATGACGGCGTCGGAGGCGCGGACATGATCGCTCTGGCATACCTGATGATCGGCGTCGGCGGCATCGCGCTCGGCGGCGCATGGTCCTTCCACCGCCAGTCCAAGCCCTGGTGGTCGATCCTCGCGCTCATCGGCATCGCGGTGCTGTGCATCGCCGTCGGCTACTGGCGCGTGCGCCAAGGCTGAGCGACGTATTGCGAGGGACGAGCGATAGGAGCTCAGCGAGAATAGTGCTGCTGAGCAACAACCCCCTACCCCGGAGAACCCCTATGACCCACCTCGAACTCCTCCCCGCCGTCGATGTCCAGGACGGACAGGCTGTACGCCTGGTCCAGGGCGAGGCCGGGACCGAGACCACGTACGGGGCACCGCTGGAGGCCGCCCGCGCTTTCGAGCGCGACGGCGCCCAGTGGCTGCACCTGGTGGATCTCGATGCCGCTTTCGGGCGCGGCTCGAACGCTGATCTCCTCGCCGAGGTCGTCGCCTCGGTGGATCTGCGGGTCGAGCTGTCCGGCGGTATCCGCGATGATGCCTCCCTCGAGCGTGCCCTCGCGACGGGCTGCCGACGCATCAACCTCGGCACCGCGGCGCTCGAGGACCCGGAGTGGACCGCCCGCGTGATCAGTGAGCACGGCGATCGCATCGCCGTCGGCCTGGACGTGCGCGGCACCACCCTCGCGGCCCGCGGCTGGACCCGCGACGGCGGCGACCTGTGGGAGACCCTGGATCGCCTGGACGCCGCGGGGTGCACGCGCTATGTCGTCACCGACGTGACCAAGGACGGCACCCTGCAGGGTCCGAACCTGGACCTGCTGCGCAGCGTCTGCGAGCGCACCGATGCCGCGGTTGTCGCCTCCGGCGGGGTCTCCTCCCTCGATGACATCGCGGCGCTGCGCACGCTGGTGCCCGCCGGGGTCGAGGGTGCGATCGTGGGGAAGGCCCTGTACGCGGGCGCCTTCACGCTTCCCGAGGCGCTGGAGGTCGCCGGCCGTCCGTGACCGGCGCCTCGTCCCCGCGCGACCTGCCCGCCCACTTCCGGGAGAAGAGCCCCCTGACCGATACCGCCGGGGTGCCCTGGCAGGGCCGGGACTACACCACCAGCCCCTTCCCCGGGGACGACGGGTCCGCGCCGGAGGAGCTCGCGGCCGCGCTCGCCGCGTGTCGAGCGGGGGAGGATCCCCATCGGGCGCGGTTCGCCGCACAGCTGGCAACCTCCCGCGTCCTGGTGCCGATCATGGCGACCGCGACGGAGCTCGGCACCACCGCCCATGGTCTGACGGGCGACAACGGCGCGGACATGGCGATGGTCTCGATCACCAGGGAGGACGGTGCGCGGATCCTGCCGATCTTCAGCAGCACCTCTCAGCTCGCCGCATGGCGCACGGAAGCCCGCCCGGTCCCGGTCGTCGCACCACAGGCAGCGCAAGCCGCCGTCCAGGAGGGCTGCACCGCCCTACTTGTGGACGCCGCCGACGAGCGCGGCCCGATCCTCCTGCAGCGCTCCATCCTGTGGGCACTCGCTCAGGGCCGCCCCTTCGTACCGCCCCACGAGGACCCCGAGCTGGCAGCGGAGCTCGACCGCATCGCCGCGCAGGCCCCGGCGGTCACGGGGCTGCGCGCACGGGCGGGCGCGGCCCGCGAGGTCGACCTCGCGGTGCGGCTCGTCGCGGGTCTGGACGCCCCCCAGGTGCAGGGCGTCGTCGCGCAGCTGAGCGGGCTGCTCGGCGCCTCACCGCTCGTCGCGGAACGCATCACCAGCCTCAAACTGACCCTGGAGGGCTGAGGCGTGGCCCTTGCCGCGTACCGCTCCGTGCTGTCCACCCCCGGGATCATCCCGCTGCTGGCGCTCGGGTTCTTCGCCCGGCTGCCGTTCTCCACTCTGGCGCTGCTGCTGACCCTGCACACCGTGCTGACGTTGGAGCGGAGCTACCTCGCGGCGGGTCTCGTCGTCACCGCCTCCACCCTCGGTGTGGCGCTCTCCGCGCCCTGGCGTGGTCGGCTCGTGGACCGCAAGGGGCTGCGCCGTGCCGTCGCTCCCTCGATCGTGCTGCAGTCGGCGGCGCTCGCCGCCGCCGCGTACATGCCCTACGCGGGCCTGATCGCGCTCGCCTTCGTCGGCGGGTTGTTCGCCCTGCCGATCTGGTCGGTGGTGCGCACCTCGTTGTCGGTCATGGTTCCCGCGGCGCGACGCCGCTCGGCATTCGCGCTGGACGCCGTCTCCACCGAGCTTGTGTTCATGGTCGCTCCCGCGCTGATGACGATCGCGGTGTTCGCGATCGGGTCCCGCCCGACCATGCTGATCGTCGCGGCGCTCGTCGCCGCCGCGGGTATCGGCATCTTCTGGATGAACCCGCCCACGCGCAGCGAGCAGATGATGCTGCCCACCAAGATGCCGCCGATGCTGCAGGCGATGGAGGATGCCTCGCTCGCCCAGCAGTCCCAGCTGCAGGAGAAGCGGGGGAGCGAGGACACCACCACCGGGGCGCTCCCCGTCATCGACCCGGACGACCCGGCGGCGCAGGCCGCGAAGGACACTGCGCGGCAGCGACTTCTCACCCTCGGCGGGCTGGCGGTGCTGGTCGGGACCGTCGCCGGATCACAGCTCCTCACCGGCTCCGAGGTGGCCCTGGTGGCGATGCTGCAGGAGTTCGGCGCCCCGGGATGGCTGGCCCTGGTCCTGGCGATCTACTGCGCGGGTTCTGCGATCGGCGGTCTCGCCTACGGCGCCATCACCCGGGAGATCAATCCCCTCTGGGTGGTCCTCGTCTTCGGGCTCCTCGCCGCCCCCGTGGCGCTCGCCCCGAACGCCGTGTGGGTGTGCGTCGCGGTGTTCTTCACCGGTCTGGCCTGCGCACCGATGATCACCGCCACCGGGGAGGCACTCGCCAACCGGGTCCCGGAGGAGATCCGTGGCGAGGCCATGGGGTGGCACGGCAGCGCCATGACCATCGGCGGCGCCATGGCCGGACCGGTCATCGGGGTCGTCATCGACCGGGCCGGCGGCAGCGCCGGCATGGCGGTCGCGGGAACCATCGCGGGGGTCGTGGCCCTGGGTGGTCTCGCGGCGACGAGCATCCACCGCCGGCGCGTCCGGGCCCGCCTGCGCGCCCGCTTCAGCGGATGATCAGGGCGAGCAGTCCGCCCCGCGTCAGCGGCTGACCCGGCCCGTCCACTTCTCGCCCGGACCCTCCCCCGGGTCGTCCGGGAAGGGGAGCGCCTCGGCGAACGCCAGCTGCAGGGTGCGCAGGCCATCGCGCAGGGAACGGGCGTGCTCCCCACCGATCTCCGGGGAGGCGGCAGTGACCAGACCCGCGAGCGCCGTGATCAGCTTCCGCGCCTCGGCGAGATCCTGGTACTGGCCGGTCTCCTCATCCTCGGCGAGCCCGATCTTCACCGCCGCTGCGCTCATCATGTGCACCGCGGAGGTGGTGATGATCTCCACCGCGGCGACGTCCGCGATGTCGCGGGCCGCCGGATTCTGGTCCTGCTCGGGGCGGTCGTCGGCGTCGTGCACGGTGGGTCCTTTCCACGCTGTCAGAAGGGTGGGGCGGGCGACGGAGGTCACGTGGACTGGGCCGGCGCCCCTGCTACGATAGACCTTCGGAACATGACGTTCCTCCGTCGAAGTGGAGCCCCTCCCACCTGGCGGCCGGTGAGGCCGCGGGTCAGTACGACGCCCCGGCGCCCGGGTGGCGCGCGGCCGGCGACGCACCATGCTCAGGGCCTCCATCTGCGGATGGGGGCTCTTGTCATGTCCACCACGGACATCGAGGTGAGGAGCCACCATCAGCGAACAGCGCATCAACGGCCAGATCAGGGTGCCGAAGGTCCTCCTGGTCGGTCCTGCGGGAGAGCAGGTCGGCGAGGTCAGGGTCGAGGACGCCCTGCGTCTCGCGGCCGAGGCGGATCTCGACCTGGTCGAGGTCGCCCCTGGCGCGAATCCGCCCGTCGCCCGGCTCATGGACTACGGGAAGTACAAGTACGAGGCCAAGATGAAGGCCCGCGAGTCCCGCCGGAACCAGACCAACACGGTCCAGAAGGAAATCCGGATGGGTCTGAAGATCGACACCCACGACTACGAGACCAAGCGTCGCAATGTCGAGAAGTTCCTGCAGGGCGGCGACAAGGTCAAGGTCATCATCCGCTTCCGCGGCCGTGAGCAGTCCCGCCCCGAGATGGGCATCAAGCTGCTGGGTCGCATGGCGGAGGACGTCCAGGAGCTCGGCTTCGTCGAGTCCCACCCGCGCCAGGATGGTCGGTCGATGGTGATGGTGCTGGGTCCGCACAAGAAGAAGGCCCAGGCCCGTGCCGAGGCCCGCAAGCGCAAGAGTGACGCGGAGAAGGCGGAAGGACGCTCGGAGAACACCGAGTCCGAGTCCCGCTGAGTCCGAGTCCTGCTGACGTCCCCACCCACCGGTCGGGACCGACGTACCACCCACGAAGGAGAATCAGGCAGATGCCGAAGAACAAGACCCATTCGGGCACCAAGAAGCGCGTCCGGGTCACCGGCAGCGGCAAGCTGATGCGCGAGAAGGCGAACGCACGCCACCTGCTCGAGCACAAGTCCACCAACCGCAAGCGCCGTCTGGGCAGCGACACCACGGTGGACAAGGCCGACGAGAAGCGCATCAAGCGTCTGCTCGGTCGCTGAACAGCACCAGCACCCCCTGACCACTACGTACTGAGGAGAACCACGTGGCACGCGTGAAGCGGGCGGTCAACGCCCACAAGAAGCGTCGAGAGACTCTCGAGCAGGCCAGCGGCTACCGCGGCCAGCGCTCGCGTCTGTACCGCAAGGCCAAGGAGCAGAACCTCCACTCGGCGACCTACAACTTCCGGGACCGCAAGGTCCGCAAGAGCGACTTCCGTCGCCTGTGGATCCAGCGCATCAACGCCGCGGCCCGCGCCAACGGCATGACCTACAACCGCTTCATCCAGGGTCTCGGTCTCGCGGGTGTCGAGGTGGACCGTCGCATGCTCGCCGAGCTGGCCGTCAACGATGCCCCCGCCTTCGCCGCTTTGGTCGAGGTCGCCAAGGGCGCCCTCCCGGGGGACGTCAACGCGCCGGCTGCCTGATCGGATCCTCGATCCCGCCGATGGCATCCTCCGAGCGCCCGGACCAGACCCCGACCTCCCCCCGATCTGATCGGGTGCGGGCGGTCGCCGGTCTGGCCGGGCGCTCGGCGCGTCGGCGCAGCGGGCGCTTCCGGGTGGAGGGCCCGCAGGCGGTGCGCTCCCTGCTGACGCACCGGCCCGGGGATGCGCTGGAGGTCTTCCTCACCGCGGAGGCCGACGCCGCTCACCCCGAGCTCGCCGAGGCCGGTCGCGCCGCGCGCGTGCCGGTGCGCACCGTCACCGCCGAGGTGCTCGGCGCGATGCTCCGCGAGTCCGCGACCGCCCCTGCGACCGGACCGGACAGCGGTGCCCGACCGGGCGAGCGCGACGAGGCGATGGTCACCCCGCAGGGAGTGCTCGCCGTCGCCCGCCTCCACCGCGAGATGGACTGGCGCGCCGCACTCGCAAGTGCTCTACCGCGCGCCGGGAAGCACGACGGGCCTGTCACGATCGCCGTCCTCCACGAGGTGCGCGACCCGGGGAACGTCGGCGCCGTGATCCGGGTGGCCGATGCCGCCGGCGCGGACCTCGTGGTCCTCACCCGTGGCAGCGCCGATCCGTACTCCCCGAAGGTGGTGCGCGCCAGCGCCGGCAGCCTCTTCCACCTGCCCGTCGTCCCCGGTGCCGAGATGCCAGAGCTGCTCGCGGAGCTGGAGGACCGGGGTATCACTGCGGTGGCGACGAGTGGCCGCGCTGAGCACGACCTGTACGACGCGGAGGTGCCGCACCGGTGTGCGTGGATCCTCGGGAACGAGGCCCGCGGTCTCGACGAGAGGACCCTCGCCGCGACCAGCAGCAGCATCCGCATCCCGCTCCTCGGCGCGGCGGAGTCGCTGAACGTCGCGACCGCCGCAGCCCTGTGCTTCTACGAATCGCTACGGCGGCGCCGGACATGACGACGCGGCAGCGCCCCCGCCGGCCGCATCCGGCGCAGGGCTCTCGCACACAGCAGACGGTCACCCCTGCGCGCACAGCGCCCGGCCCCCTCATCGCTCTTGTCGCGCTGATCCTCGTCGTTGTCCTCACGGGCGCCGCCGCCCCCTCGGCCCTCGCCCCGGCCCCGTGGTGGGTGAGCTGGGGCATCCCCGTCGTTCGGACCGTGCATCACCTCGCGGTGATGACCGTCATCGGTGCCGGCGGCGTCGTCGTGCTGCTGATGCCCGCAGCGTCCCGGCGCGAGGGCACCCGTCTCAGCGGCGGGCGGCTGCGCCTGACCCGCCTCGCGGCCGGGGCGGCCCTGGTCTGGGCGGGGACGTCGCTGGCTCTGATGCTGCTGTCGGCGGCGGAGGCCCTCGGGCCGCGCGGCCAGGGGAGTCTCGTCGACGTCGCACTCGGCACCGAGCTCGGCCGCACCCAGGTGGCTGTCGCGATCCTCGCCGGCATCGCCGCACTGCTGTTCGCTCTCACCCGCACCTCCACCGGTGCTGCCTTCGCGCTGGTGTTCGCCACCGGTGGGGTGCTGGCGCTTGGCCTCGCCGGGCACGCGGGGGCGAGCCTCGATCACACCAATGCCGTGAACTCGATGGCCCTGCACCTGCTGGCCGTCACCACTTGGGGTGGCGGGTTGCTGGTCATGCTGTGCTGCAGCACCTGGATCGGTGAGGCGATGCCGGAGGTGGTGCGGCGCTTCTCCCCGTGGGCTCTCGCCGCGGTGGTGGCGCTCGCGATCTCCGGTCTGGTGAACGCCGCGATCCGCCTGGAGACTCCGGGACAACTGCTGAGCACCGGGTACGGCAGCCTGGTCCTCGCCAAGACCATCGGCCTCGTGGTCCTCGCCGGGTACGGCTTCCTCCAGCGGCGGCGCCTCGGTGACGCGGTCCGGTTCCGACACCTCGCGCTCAGTGAGGGCGCACTGCTGCTGGTCGTGGTGGGACTGTCCATCGCGCTCGGCCGGACCGCGCCCCCCGTGCCGCAGGTGATCGCACCGGTGGGTGATCAGCGCGTGCTCTCCCTCGTCGGGTATGAACCCCCGGCCGAACCGTTCAACCCCGCCACCCTGTTCACCGCGGTGCACCCGGACTGGATCGCGATCGTCGCGGCGCTCACCATGGCGGGGCTGTACATCGCGGGGGTGGTGCGGCTCCGCCGCCGCGGGGACACCTGGCCACTGCTGCGCGTGGTGCTGTTCCTCGCGGGCTGCGTGGCACTGATCTGGATCACCAGCGGCGGCCCGGGCGCCTACGGTCGCTTCCGCTTCGACGCGCACATGGTGCAGCACATGGCGCTGATGATGATCGCCCCGCCCCTGTGGGTACTCAGCGCGCCCGTCACGCTGCTGACCCGTGCGGTCCCGCCCCGCACCGACGGCTCGCGCGGCATCCGCGAATGGGTGATCGCGAGCCTGCACACCCGCTACGCCCGGATCGTGTCCTCCCCGCCGGTCGCCGGGGTGCTGTTCGCCGGTTCCCTCATCGTCTTCTACTTCACGCCGCTGTTCCCCTGGGCGATGGCGAGCCACGTCGGCCACGTAGTGATGATGGTGCACTTCCTGCTGGCCGGGTACCTGTTCGCCTGGGTGCTGATCGGTGTGGACCCCTCCCCGCACAGCATCAACCCGCTGCTGAAACTGGTGACGCTGCTGGTGACGATGTCCTTCCACGCGTTCTTCGGGATCGCGGTGGTCGCCACCACGTGGATCATCGGCGCGTCCTGGTACGAGGCCCTCGGGCTCTACGACACCCCGGAGCTGATGCTGCAGCAGGCCCGCGGCGGCTCCATCATGTGGGGCATCTCGGAGCTGCCGTCCCTGCTGTACGCGGTGATCCTCGCGTTCCAGTGGACCCGCTCGGAGGAGCGGCGCGCCCGGCAGTACGACCGCAAAGCCGCACGCGACGGGGACGCCGAGCTGCAGGAGTACAACGCCTACCTGCAAAGCCTGCAGGGCCGCGACTGACACCTCCCCTGCGTGGGGGATCGGTGTCCGCCGCGGCCCTGCTAGGCGGGACGGCTGTCAGAGCCAGTCGCCGGTGGCGTTCTCCTTCTCCGCGCCGATGGTGGTGCGGGAACCGTGACCGGTCAGCACCTCCGTCTCCGGCGGGAGGGCGAACAGTTTCGTCCGGATCGACTCCTCGATCGTCTCGCGTGAGCTGAAGGACCGGCCGGTCGCGCCGGGGCCGCCCTCGAAGAGCGTGTCCCCGCTGAGGAGGACCCCGAGGTCCGCGACGTAGAAGCAGGTCGATCCGGGGGAGTGCCCTGGCGTGGCGATCGCGACGATGTCCGACCCGCCGAGGGTGAACTCGTCACCGTCCTCGATGTCGTCGTCCCAGGGAAGGTCCCCGTGGGTCAGCTGCCAGACCTCCCCGTCGGCGGGATTCAGCAGCATCGGCGCGTCGAGGGCCTCGGACAGCTCCGGGGCGTAGCGGACGTGGTCATCGTGTGCGTGGGTCAGCAGGATGGCCATGCACTCGCGGTCCCCGACCAGTCGCTTGACGGTCTCGATGTCGTGGGGGGCATCGATCACGACGCAGTTCTCGTCGTCGCCGAGCACCCACACATTGTTCTCCACCTCGTGGGTCTCCCCGTCCAGGGAGAAGGTTCCGGAGGTCGTCGCATGGTCGATTCGAAGAGTCATCGGTTCACCACCACTGTTCTGAGGACATGGCCTTCGTGCAGAGTATTCAGGGCGTCGTCGACACCGGCGAGGTCCGTGGTGCCGGTGACGAAGCGCTCGAGCGGCAGTCGACCCTGCAGGGACAGGTCGACCAGGTAGGGGAAGTCCCGTTCCGGCAGGCAGTCGCCGTACCAGGAGGACTTCAGTGCGCCACCACGCCCGAACACGTCCAGGAACGGCAGCGTGATCTCCGCATCGGGGTGCGGCACTCCCACCAGGACCACGCGGCCGGCGAGGTCGCGGGCATAGAACGCGGTCTCGTACGTCTGCGGGATGCCGACGGCGTCGATCACGACATCCGCTCCGAACCCGCCGGTGAGTTCCTGGACCTTCTCCACGATCTGGTCGCGGTCGAGGTCCTTGGTGTTCAGGGTGTGGGTGGCCCCCAGCTCGCGCGCCGCGGTGAGCTTCTGATCATCGATGTCGAGCGCGATGATGGTGGTCGCCCCGGCGAGCGCGGCGCCGGCGATGGCCGCGCAGCCCACGCCGCCGCAGCCGATCACCGCGACGGACTCCCCGCGCTGGACCTCCCCGGTGTTCACCGCGGCGCCGATCCCTGCCATGACGCCGCAGCCCAGCAGGCCCGCAACCTCGGGCTTCACGTCCTCGGTGACCTTCGTGCACTGCATCTCGTGGACCAGCGTCTGGTCGCTGAACGCACCGATCCCCAGCGCCGGGGACAGCTCGGTGCCGTCGGTGAGGGTCATGGACGCGGAGGCGTTGTGGGTGTCGAAGCAGTAGCGGGGGAGGCCCTTCTTGCAGGCGCGGCACTGGCCGCAGACGGCACGCCAGTTCAGCACCACGAAGTCGCCGACGGCGACGTGGGTGACGGCCTCGCCGATCTCTGCGACCCGGCCCGCGGCTTCATGGCCCAGGAGGAACGGGAAGTCGTCGGTAATGCCGCCGTCGCGGTAGGCCAGGTCGGTGTGGCAGACCCCGCAGGCCTCGATGTCGACGATGACGTCGTTCGGACCGGGGTCGGGGATGACGATGTCGGTGAGCTCGGCGGGCTGTCCAGCGGCCCGCGCGATCACACCCTGGACGGTTCGTGGCATGGCACTTCTCCTCGTCGTGGGGAACGGTGCCAGCCTATCTACCGGCCCTGACCGGCGGCGTCGGGAAGCATGCGGCGTGCCGGATCAGTCGACCCAGGTGCCCGGCATGCGCTCGGTGTCCCCGACCAGCACATAGCTTCCGTCCTCGGTTGCCCGGTAGTTGTAATGGTTGTAGAGATCCCCCGCGAACATCTCGACATCGCCGCTGCCGTGCAGAGCGATCCGCGCTGCCAGATAGTCGGTCTCCGAGGCGTAGGTGTTGCCGAATGGAGCGGTCGCGTAGTTATCCCGCATCTGCGCCACCTCATCGTGCGAGAACTCGAGGGTGACCTCGCCTCCCTCGTACGGCCGCCCGTAGTACGACTCCAGGGCGGGGGCCTCGCCGGGGCCGTTCTGGGGCGTTACGCCCAGGGAGTAGTCGTTGTTGCGACCGGTTCCGCCCTCGACCACCAGCCAGTTGCCGTCATGCTCCCCGTGCGGGAGGATCTGCTGAGCCCACTCGCGGTGCCCGTCGGGATAGGTGCGCACGATGAGCTCGTCGGCGTGGTCATTGCGCTCCGTTCCGGCGGAAAAGTCTCCGATGGTGATCGAATTGTCCTGGTTCATCGAGGAGGTCGTGCGGGTCTCCTGGTACGCGTCGGTGATCCCCCCTCCGGTGTCGGACGGGAACTCGCGGGAGAGGACCGCGTCCAGGTAGGCGTCATTGCCGGCGGGGGAGTCGGCGAACTCTGCGTACTGCAGGCGGGATTCCTCAGTGCGGTACGCGGACGTGAACGTCGCGTTGACCGACTCCGGGCCGAACCGCAGGGTCGAGTCGATGCCGAGCTCGGAGCTCGGGCCGGAGGTGATGGACAGGGCTCCGTCCTCCGACCGCGCCATGACAGTGCTCGTGGACTCCGCGTGGAGCCCCTCGGCGCCGATCGCACCGATCTCGATACCCTTGTATTTTCCGGTGGCGGTGATGCCGGACGTCTGCTCGACGGACGCGCCGACCGTGATCTCCCCACCGGGTGGAATCGAGGAGGGATCGTACGGGGAGATGCGCAGGGCATCTCCGAGGGACGTTCCCGCAGGGACCGTCACGGCGTAGGAGGCGTCCACCGTCTCGCCGGCACTGAGCTCGATATCCGCGTACCGGCTCGTGCCTGTCAGCGCGCCCTCAGCGGATACGAACGTGTCGAAGGTGTAGGTCGCGGATCCATCCTCGTTGACCCGGACGGTGTAGGTGTCGCCGAACTCCTGGACAATGCTGAGCGACCCGTCCCCGGTCTCATGCGACAGTTCGATCTTGTCCTTGTCGGTCAAAGCGACGGTGACGGCACCGTCCTGCGTCGTGATGCGCAGGGTGTTGCCGTGCTCGTCCTCCACCTCGATGTACCGGGAGGCCTCGGAGTCCGGATCGTGGTCGAACGTCCCGCCGGGACCTCCGTCGGCCGGATTCGTGTAGGACAGGGGTGCGAGGTCGTCGTCGGAGGGGACCGGTCCGGCGCTCGTTCCGCCCTCGACGTCGGAGGCGATGTCCTGCTCCTCAGCCTGCTGCTGCAGCTGGCTGCTGAACGCGGTGATCGCAGCGGTGCTCTGCGTCCACTGCGCGCTGCAGTGCGCCCACCCCGCGTGGAAGTCCGCCGCGTCAGGTCCGGTCCAGGTGATGCCGGCCAGCTGCGCGGCGACGCGCCCGCGAAGGTCCTCGAGCAGCTGTGCCTGCCCGTCCGTGGTCGTGCCGTGCCCGCGCAGCTGGTCGGTGTCCGCACCCAGGAAGGTCATCGCCCGCCCTCACTCCTCCCGTGTCTCGAACTCGATCAGGATAGGCACGCGAAGCCTGGCAGGGACATGGGGAGAACTCCCCATCGCGCATCATGGCCATCGCGGCTCTGCCGCGGTTCCCCCTCGGAGGGGGAACCGCGGCAGCTTGTACCTTCTCTGATCAGGTATTAGCGCAGGCAAGCGCATCGGTGACGCCTTCTGGGCGCGGCAGCACCCTGGCGGGTGCAGACGCACTGGGCCAGTTCGCGTCGTTGTTCAGGCGTTGCTGAAGCGCGCGGGTTGTCGCCTCGAACCAGATGCCATCTGTGCCTACTCCGA
>JAUNUA010000351.1 GCA_030538435.1 Brachybacterium sp. | reverse complement strand
GTCAGTGCCCGGCGGGGGCTCCGGCAGGGTGCTTGTCGGGAGTGTCGGTGCCGGTCAGGCGCCCTACCTGCGCCATCGCGTGGTAGATCACGAGCGCGGCCATGCTACCAAGGGCAATGCCGGTGAAGAGGAATCCGCCGAGCTCCCAGTGCAGGTCGGCGATCGCGATGACGATGGAGACACCGGCGGTCATCTGGTTCTTGGGGCGGGAGAAGTCCACGCGCCCGTCGACCCACATGCGGATCCCGACGATGGCGATCAGCCCGTACAGCACGAAGGTCACTCCGCCGAGCACCCCCACGGGAATGGTGTTGATGACGGCTCCGACCTTCGGGGACAGCGACAGAGCGATCGCGACGATCCCCGCCACCCAGTAGGCGGCGGTGGAGTAGACCCGGGTGGCGCTCATGACGCCGATGTTCTCGCCATAGGTGGTGGTCGCGGAGCCGCCGAACGTGCCCGCAAGGGCGGTCGCCGCCCCGTCGGAGAACAGGGTGCGCCCGATCTTGTGATCGAGGTTCCGACCGGTCATGATGCCGACGCTGGTCACGTGCCCGACATTCTCCGCGAGCAGCACGATGAGCACCGGCAGGAAGATCGGGATCAGCGTCAGGTTGAACGTCGGGTGGTGGAACTCCGGCAGTCCCAGCCAGGCGGCATCGGCGACCGGCCCGAGGTCGATCTCCCCGCGGAACCAGGCCACGGCGTAGCCGATCAGCACGCCCAGCAGCACGGACACGCGGCCGAGGATCCCCTTGAACAGCATCGCGCACAGGATGATCGCGATCAGGGTGACGGTCGCGGTGAACGGAGCCTGCGAGAAGTTGTTCTCGTAGGTGACCGGCACCAGGTTCAGGCCGATCAGAGCGACGATCGAGCCCATCACCACCGGCGGCATCAGCAGCCCGATCCAGCGGGTGCCGACCTTCCCGATCACGAGCCCCAGCAGCGCCAGCAGCACCCCGGTGACGACGACCCCGCCGAGGGCTGCCTCCATGGAGTCGGCCTGGGTGGAGGCGGTGATCGGCGCGATGAACGCGAAGGACGACCCGAGGTAGCTGGGCACCCTGTTCTGCGTGATCACCAGGAACAGCAGGGTCCCGATACCGGAGAACAGCAGCGTCGTGGATGGCGGGAAGCCGGTGATCAGCGGCACCAGGAACGTCGCCCCGAACATGGCGACGACGTGCTGGGCGCCGATGCCGATGGTGAGCGGCCAGGAGAGCCGCTCCTCGGGCTTCACGATCGCGTCGGCGGCGACGGTGCGGCCGTCTCCGTGCAGGGTCCAGCGGAACAGGGACATGGGAACTCCGGTCGGGGATGGGGGGAGGGAACTGTGGGCCGCTCCGCCGGCGGGGAAGGTCAGCCGGCGGGGAAGCTCTTCTTGCGGGCGCGCTCCGCGGTGACGTCGGGCACCCGGTCGGCGAGGCGGCGGTGACCCTGGTCGCGGATCCGGAAGTCCTCGAACATGCGGCCGAGGTCCGGCGCTCCGTACTCGTCGCGCACCGGGGAGGGGACGGTCAGCATGAGCGCCGCGGCGATGCCGATCGCCAGCGCCACCCCGCCGGTGACGAGGCCCGCCCCGGCGCCGGTCGCCAGGGAGTTCACGATGACCGCGAGGAAACCCAGAACCACCATCACCACGGCGGCCCCCACCCCCATGGCGCGGGCGTTGTCCGCGGGCCGCTCCAGCAGGGCCTGGCGTCCAACCATGCACAGCACCACGACCACGGCGGAGACCACAGCGCCCATCGCGTGCAGCACGGGGCCGCCCACTCCCCCACCGCCGATCGCCGCGACGGCGACCAGCAGCTGCCATCCGACCGCGCCGAGGTGCACGACGATGCCGAACTCGAAGGCCCGCACCGCGTAGACGATCCAGTCCGAGCGGCGGAAGCTCAGCGGCATCGTGCGCAGGAACGACCGGCTGATCATGACCGCGAAGGCGGTGAACAGCAGCGGCAGGTACACGAACCCGATCGCGACGGACAGCGGCGCGGCGAACTGCAT